>NZ_JBEXHP010000001.1:155881-211751 GCF_040607895.1 Micromonospora sp. NPDC005220 | reverse complement strand
GGGCTGGGCGGGGGGGGGGGGGGGGGGGGGGGGGGGGGGGGCGGTGTCCGGTTGGGGGGTGTGCGGGGCGCCCGGGCGGGCCCCGGCCCCCCCCCTTCTCCGGGTCGGTCTCAGCCTTCGACGCCGAGGCGCTCCAGGATCAGCGTGCGGACCGCCGCGGCGTCGGCCTGACCACGGGTCGACTTCATGACCGCGCCGACCAGCGCGCCGGCCGCCGCGACCTTGCCACTGCGGATCTTGTCGGCGATGCCGGGGTTCGCGGCGATCGCCTCGTCCACGGCCGCGGTGAGCGCGCCGGTGTCCGACACGACCTCCAGGCCCCGGCTGGTCATGATCTCGGTGGGCGAGCCCTGACCGTCGACCACGCCCTCCAACACCGTGCGGGCCATCTTGTCGTTGAGCTTGCCGGCGTCGACCAGCCCCTGCAGCTCGGCGACCTGGGCGGGGGTGGCACCGATCTCGGCCAGCTCCACGCCGCTCTCGTTGGCCCGGCGGGACAGCTCACCCAGCCACCACTTACGGGCCGCGGCCGGAGTGGTGCCGGCGGCCACGGTGGCCTCGATCAGCTCGACCGCGCCAGCGTTCAGCACCGACTGCATGTCCAGGTCGGAGAGACCCCACTGCTCCTGGAGCCGGCGCCGGTGCACCCGGGGCAGCTCCGGCAGGGCGGCCTTCAGCTCGGCGACCCAGGCCGGGTCCGGGGCGATCGGCACCAGATCCGGCTCGGGGAAGTACCGGTAGTCGGTGGCCGTCTCCTTCGAGCGACCCGGGGTGGTGTCGCCGGTGTCCTCGTGGAAGTGGCGCGTCTCCTGGGTGATCCGGCCGCCCGCGTCCAGCACCGACGCCTGCCGCAGCATCTCCGAGCGGACCGCCCGCTCCACCGACCGCAGCGAGTTGACGTTCTTGGTCTCGGTACGGGTGCCCCACTCCGCGCCCGGCAGGTTGAGCGAGGTGTTCACGTCACAGCGCAGCGAACCCTCCTCCATCCGCACGTCGGACACACCGAGGGTGCGGATCACGTCGCGCAACTCCGCGACGTACGCCCGGGCCACGTCGGGGGCGAGCGCGCCGGTGCCGGTGATCGGCTTGGTGACGATCTCGACCAGCGGGATGCCGGCCCGGTTGTAGTCGACAAGCGACTCGGTCGCGCCGTGGATGCGGCCGGTGGACCCGCCGACGTGCAGCGTCTTGCCGGTGTCCTCCTCCAGGTGCACCCGCTCGATCTCGATCCGGACCGTCTCGCCGTTGACCTCGACGTCCAGGTAACCGTCGACGCAGATCGGCTCGTCGTACTGGCTGATCTGGAAGTTCTTCGGCATGTCCGGGTAGAAGTAGTTCTTCCGGGCGAACCGGCACCACTCGGCGATCGAGCAGTTCAACGCCAGGCCGATCCGGATGATCGCCTCGATGGCCGCCTTGTTGGCCACCGGCAGCGAACCGGGCAGACCCAGGCACACCGGGCAGACCCGGGTGTTCGGCTCGCCACCGAAGTCGGTCGGGCAACCACAGAACATCTTGGTGTTCGTGCCCAGCTCGACGTGGGTCTCCAGGCCGATCACCGGTTCGAAGCGCGCAACGACCTCGTCGTACGCGGGCAGTGTCGTGGTCATGAGACGCTCCAGGCGCGATCCGGACAGAACCTGTCCAGCCTAATGGGGTTGCCGGGCCATGCTTCGCCCGGGTTTCCAGAACACCCCGCGACGGGCCCACGCCCCGGCGTATCGAGACGGCCGTCCGGGTAGGTATCGACCATGACGAACACGGGGGACGAACCGGCGGAGATGGAACGGGCCCGGCTGGTCGCGGCCGCCCGGCGGCGCTCGAACCGGCTGACCATGACTGCGGTGGTGCTGCTGCTGGCCAGCGTCTTGGCCACGTTCGCCGTCGGGGTGCTGATCGCCGACGGGAAGGGGAATGCCGGCGGCCTGCCGCCCCTGCTGTTCCTCCTGCTACCCGCGACGGTGGGCATCGCCGTCGCACTGCTGGTGAACGCGTTGATGACCAGAAACCCGTCACCGTCGGACGGCACCGACCCGACCAGCATGCGACGGGTCAAGGCGGCACTGCGCGACGGCCGGACCACCGACCCGCGGATCGACGCGCTAGCCCGCAAGGAGGCAGAGCAGCAGGTACGCCGGCGGTGGTCACCCTGGGCCCTCGGTGTGGCCCTGGCGATGCAGGTGCTACTCGCCGTCGGCACCGACCGAACGCCCACCCGCTGGACAGCCGGAGTGGGGGCGGTGGCCTGGGCGGTGGTGCTCTACCAGCAGTGGCGCACCACCCAACGGGCCCGCCGCTACCTCACCGGTTCGACACTGGATCACGCTGAGCGGTAGCCCAGCCGCATCAGCGCGTCGCGGGTGTCAGTCCACCACCGTTGGTACGCGGGCACTCCCTGCAGACGAGCCAGCGAGACCAACTCGCCAAGCTGGCCGTAGTGGTCGGTAGTCGACCGGCTCACCCGGTCCATCACCTTGTTCAGCGCGTTCTTGGGATCGGCCACTCGCTCCACCAGTCGCGGCTGCGCAGGGAGTCCCATCTCGGCATCAGTCCACCTGACGCCGAGCGCACCACGCAGCGCGTCACCATCCGCGAGAAGCCACGCCTCCGTCTCCCGCACCGGAACCACTGCCACCAGTTGCTCCGCACGCTCCCCCCACAACTCACGCAGCGGTCGCAGCCACTCTGCAACAGTCCGCTCGGCGTTGGCGCCCTGATCGTGATGAAAGAAGATCAGGGAGAAGCTTGCCGGATTCTGCTCGACGAGCCCGATGACGTCAGCTACCGAGCACGGGCCTCTTCGGTCGCGTAACGGCTGAACGTCAGCGACCTCGACCGCGTCCTCGAATTCGGTCAAGCAGATCTCGGTCAACGCCCTGGCAAGCAGCCGGGGAAGAAACTGGTCATCGGTGACGCCCTCGGACACCAACGCGGAGGTCAGATAACGCATCAGGTGTCCAACTCCGCCAGGACCTCGAACTCAGCAATTTCTCTCGGGCTCACCACGCTTCCGACATCCAACGCGTCATCGATCGTGAGCTGCTGCGCCCCTGCGATCGCTCGCCACCGACTGACCCGACTACGGGCCTGGCCGCGCTGGACACGACTGACGACGTCCATGAAGACCGCGTCCGTTCGCAGCCGGGCGTTAGCAGGTTCCAACGCTCGCAGGATCGCCGGCGAGTGACTGCTCAGGATGAGCTGAGTCAGAGCGGCACCATCGGTTCCAGCGTCGATGGCCCGATCCACGAGGTTCCGGAGGTACCTGACGAACTGCGCGAGCCGTTGCGGAAAAATGCCATTCTCAGGCTCTTCGAAGCAGATAAGACCGGCACCCCTGGGATCGTAGAGTGCCGCCAGGAGAGCGATCGCCCGCAGTGTGCCGTCCGAGGCCACCCGGGCAGAGAACGGCGCTTCCTCTCGGGTCAACACTTCCACCTGCCGCTGCCGGCGGGCCTCATCCTCAGCAAGGCGAACCCGGATGACACCCGGGATGACGGCGGCCAAGTCAGCGGAGAGGTCGTTCAGCGCCCCCTCCGGCCTGTCGTCATTGCCAGTCTCATCCGCCAACCGCCGCAGCGTGTTGGCCAGGTGACCTCCGTTGGCCGCGAGGCCATCGGGGTCGTCGTAGGAGTCAGGGGCACGCAGCGCACTGGGATCCAGATGCAGCAGACGCCACGACTGCATCTCCCGCTTGAGTGCGTACAGCAGGGGGAAATCTGTCGCCGTGGTCAGGCTGGACAAGACGGTGGCGGTGGCAGCCGTCGCCGGAAGCCGACGCTTACGCCCCTGATTGCCCTGCTGCCTGATGCTGAAGACCGGCCGGTTCTGCTCGTCCTGCTCCGTCTCCAACGGATCGGCCCCGGTGCGGTAGGCCGCCAACCGCTTACGCTGCGCGGCGTCGAACCGGGCCACCCACGTGTCGTCCGCCCGCCGGATCCTCCGAACTGACTCACGGACGACGTACGGCCGCTGTGTGCCGCTGTGGCCGGTCGACCTGAGTTCAAGCGTCAACTCGTAGCGAAGCCGCGAATGGTTGACTTCGGCCGTGTCACCAAACGCATCGGTAACCGATCTGTCCAGCAGTACTTCCGCGGCAAATGACATCACCTCGACCGAGGATCCGTCGGTATGCTTGTGAAACAGATCCACGATGTCGCCACGCATGTGTTGTGCGGCTTCAAGAACCGGGTCACCGGCCAGTCGCCCAAGAAACTGAATAGCGTCGAACAAGTTCGACTTGCCTGCCGCATTCCGCCCGATGATCACAAGGAAAGGCGGGATGTCCAACGAGAAATCACGGAAAGACTTGAAACCGTCGATCTCGATCCGCGTCAGCATCCCGCCCGCCCTCAGAGCGCCGGTGGAGTGAACGTGCCGACCGCGGACTCCAGCGCGGCCGCGACCCGGTACATCCGGTCGTCGGCCATCGTCGGGGCCATCACCTGAAGGCCCACGGGCAGCCCCTCGGAGAGACCACAGGGCACCGAGATGCCCGGGCCGCCGTACAGGTTGGTCGGGATGGTGAACAGGTCGGCCAGGTACATCTGGTACGGGTCGGCGGTTCGCGCGCCCAGCGGGAACGCCACCGACGGGGTGGTCGGCGAGATCAGCGCGTCGACCTGTTCGAACGCGGCGGTGAAGTCCCGCGTGATGAGTGTACGGACCTTCTGCGCCTGCCCGTAGTACGCGTCGTAGTAGCCCGACGACAGCGCGTACGTGCCGATCATGATGCGGCGCTTCACCTCGGGGCCGAAGCCGGCCTCGCGGGTCAGCGACATGACCTCCTCCAGCGACCGGTTGCCGTCGTCGCCGACCCGCAGGCCGAACCGGACACCGTCGAACCGGGCCAGGTTGGAGGAGCACTCGCTCGGGGCGATGAGGTAGTACGCCGGCAGCGCGTACGCGAACGTCGGGCAGGACACCTCGACGACCTCGGCGCCCATCTTGGTCAGCGCGTCGACCGACTCACGGAACGCGGCCATCACACCCGGCTCGGCGCCCTCGCCGAGGAACTCGCTCACGATGCCCAGCCGCACACCGGTCAGGTCGCCGGTCGCGCCGAGCTTCGCCGCGGCCACCACGTCCGGCACCGGCTGCGGGATCGAGGTGGAGTCACGCGGGTCGTGCCCGCCGATCACCTGGTGCAGCAGGGCCGCGTCGAGCACGTTGCGGGCACACGGGCCCGGGGTGTCGAGCGACGAGGAGAAGGCCACCAGCCCGTACCGGGAGGTGCCGCCGTAGGTGGGCTTCGCACCCACCGTGCCGGTGACCGCGCCGGGCTGGCGGATCGAGCCACCGGTGTCCGAGCCGATCGCCAACGGCGCCTCGTACGCGGCCAGCGCGGCGGCGCTGCCACCACCCGAACCACCGGGGATCCGGCCCAGGTCCCACGGGTTGTGCGTCGGGCCGTACGCCGAGTACTCGGTGGAGGAGCCCATCGCGAACTCGTCCATGTTGGTCTTGCCGAGCATCACCGTGCCGGCCTCCCGCAGCCGCTGCACGATCGTCGCGTCGTACGGCGGGCGCCAGCCCTCCAGGATCTTCGACCCCACGGTGGTCGGCACGCCCCGGGTCGCGAGCACGTCCTTGACCGCGACCGGCACCCCCGCGAGCGGGCCCAGCTCCTCGCCGGCGGCCCGGCGCTCGTCCACCGCACGGGCCGCGGCGAGCGCGCCGTCGGTGTCGACGTGCAGGAAGGCGTGCACCCGGTCGTCGACCGCGGCGATCCGGTCCAGGTGCGCCTGGGTCACCTCGACGGCCGAGGTCTCGCCCCCGGCGACCAGGCTCGCGATCTCCGTCGCGGTCATTCTGGTCAAGTCGCTCATGAAGCCACATCCTCGGTCAGGATCCGCGGTACGCGGAACCGCTGGTCCTCGGCGTCGGGCGCGCCCGACAGCGCTTCCTCCGGGGTCAGGCACGGCGTGACCACGTCCTCGCGGAAGATGTTGGTCAGCGGCACCGAGTGCGAGGTCGGCGGGATGTCCGCCGCAGCGACCTCGCCAACCTGGGCGACCGCCTGGAGGATCACGTCGAGCTGGCCGGCGAACGTGTCCAGCTCCTCCTCGGTGACGGCGAGCCGCGACAGGCGCGCCAGGTGCGCGACCTCCTCGCGGGAGATGGCGGCCATCCGTGCCCCCTTCTGAATTCCTGCTGGTCGGGCGGTGTGCCGGCCGCGCGACAGGTGGAGCGTGACACGCGGTGACCGGAGCGAGTCTATTGTTCCGCTCCGGTGCCGCGTCCTCGACTCCCCCTCCGCCGCGCCTCGCGCCGCGTCGGTGGGCGGGTCAGCGGGTGGGGCGGCGGGCAACGTCCGGCTGCGGGTGCCCGCCGGTCGGACGGACCGGCCGGTACCGGGCCAGCCAGGCGGCCAACTCCTCGGCCGGCATCGGCCGGGCGTAGAACCAGCCCTGAGCGGCGTCGCAGCCGGCGGCGTGCAGCAGCCGCCAGGTCCGCTCGTCCTCGACACCCTCGGCGACCACCCGCAGGCCCAGCGCGCCGGCCAGCTCGATCATCGACCGGACGATCGCCGCGTCGTCGGCGTCGTCGGCCATGCCGAGGACGAACGACCGGTCCACCTTCACCTCGGACAGCGGCAGACGGCGCAGGTGCTGGAGGGAGGAGTAGCCGGTGCCGAAGTCGTCCAGCGAGATGGCCACCCCGATCCGGTGCAGCCGGGAGATGGTGGCCAGCACCCGGCGCGGGTCGGCCATCAACGCGCCCTCGGTGATCTCGACCTGCAGCCGCTCGGCCGGCACCCCGTACCGGGCCAGCCGGTCGGCGATCTGGTCGGCGATCTCGCCGGTGTGCAGGTCGCGCACGCTCACGTTCAGCGCCGCGCGCAGGCCGATGCCGGCCGCCGACCACTTGGCGAGCTGCTCCACCACGTCGTCGACGACCCGACGGGTGAGCAGTCGCATCACGGCGCTCTGCTCGGCGACCCGGATCAGCTCCTCCGGGTCGACCATGCCGCGCGAGGGGTGCCGCCACCGCAGCAGGGCCTCGACGCCGACCACCTCGCCGGTCGCGATGGCGATCTGCGGCTGGTAGTACATGGTGATCTCGCCGGCGTCGTCGGCCGGCTCATCGTCCGCGTGCGCCCACCCGGTCGGTTCGGGTGGCTGCCCAGGCGTACCCGGCGCGACATCCCGCCGCACCCCGGACCGACCCCTGCCCACCGCGCCCCCGTTCGGGGACCGCCGGCCGTTCCCGCCCCCGGCGCGCCGCTCCCGGGCCGAGCCGGGACGGGTGCCGGCGACCGTGGTCCGGGCGTTGCGGCCCCGGATCGGGTCGGCTCCGGTGGCGATCCGGTTGATCAGCTCATCGGAGTGCACCAGCTCGGCGTCGGTACGCCGACGACGCGCCCACCACCGACCAGCTCCCAATGGCGCCGTGGCGACCGTCGGCGCCGACGCGGACCGGCCCGTCGCCACCGCAGGCAACGCGCCCTCGGCCGGCGCCCCGGTGGGCAGCGCCGCTCCGTCACCGCCGCGCACCTCCGCCGACGCGCCAAGGGGTACGTCATCCGTCCGATCGGCGTCGCCCGGCTCGCCGTGCCGGCCGCTCCCGTCCGGCTGCGCGCCCTCGCGCTGACCCTGGCCGCCCGGCTCGGCGTCGAACGGTCCCTCGCCCGACGGGCCGGCCTCCAGTACCCGGCGCAGGTCGGCGAGGAGCCCGAGTCGCTCGGCGGAGTTGTGGTCGGACTCCGGGGCGTACACGGCCACCGTGTCGTTGCGGTGCTTGGCGTCGTACATCGCCACGTCGGCGTGGCGCATCAGGGTGGCGAAATCCTCGCCGTGCTCGGGGAAGAGGGCGATCCCGATCGACCCGCCCACGTCCAACGGCAGCCCGTCGAGCGGCACCGGCTCGGCCAGCGCCTGGACCACCCGGTCGGCCAACTCCCGCGCCTGACCGACGTCGGTCAGCCCGGTCATCACGATGGCAAACTCGTCACCGCCGAGCCGGGCGATCATCTGTGGTCGCGGCTGCACGTCGGTGAGCCGGGCACTGACCTCGACCAGCAGCCGGTCACCCACGGCGTGCCCGAGGGCGTCGTTGACGTTCTTGAAGCGGTCCAGGTCGATCAGCAGCAGCGCCAGCTGCCCGTCGGGTTCACCACGGGCGGTCCGCTCGGCATGCAGGTGCACCTGCTCGGCCACCTCGGTCAGCAGGGCCTTGCGGTTGGGCAGCCCGGTCAGCGGGTCGGCAGCGGCGAGGTGCTGCTGTTCGTTGGTCAACCGCGCCATCCGGTAGACGGCGAAGAGCGGCACCAGCACCAGCGGGATCAGCGCGGCGCTGACCCGCGCCGCGGCCACCAGCACCGGAGCGAGCAGCAGCAGTGAACCGGTGGAGAGCAGCTCGAAGCCGAGGCCCTGGCGGACGGTGGGCCACCAGCGATCCCCGAAACGCAGCCGCACCGCCCAGCTGACCAACCCGTAGTTGACGACGAACCAGGCCAGCGCGGCACCGCCGACGGCGGCCACGCCGGTCCAGTGCAACCGCCCGCCGGAGAAGATCGTGCCCGACCCGAGCTGGATCACCCCGTACGCGGCGGCGAGGGCGCACGCGTACTGGCCGACGTTGAACGCCGTACGCCAGGCGGCGTGCCGCATCCGCCAGCCCGAGACGACCACCCCCACCGCCTGCACCACCACCGCCGGGCCGAGCCCCCAGCCGAGCAGGATCGCGAAGGTGAAGCAGGTCGATGGGAACACCGCCGACGTCTGCCGCCGCCCCGGCGGAACGAAGGGCCGCGCGTCACACACCAGGGCGAGCGCGGCCATCGTCCAGAACGCCACCGGCAGCCGGGGCAGTTCGTCGGGGAGCATCGCGAGTGGAACGGCTGCGGTCAGCGCGGCGACCGCCAGGATGCCGGCGACGAAGGCGGCGAACGGTGCGACCCGTCCCGCAGGAAGCGAGTTGCGTGGGTCGGCGACCTCCACCACACCTCCCGACCGACCATCGACGTGCCGGTGCGCACGTCGTGACCCAATGAAACGCCCTCGGCCCCCAGTTTCCCGGTATGACAGTCACGAATCGGTCGTAGTCGTAATTAAGTTGGTATACGCGGCCAGTCGCCGTGGCCGGCTGCCGACCGGGTCAGCCGCCCGGTTGAGCGACGTCCCGGGCGGCGTCCGGGCCCGCGTCCAGCAGGAGCCGGAACCCGTCCTCGTCGAGCACCGGCACCTTGAGACTGGCGGCCTTCTCGGCCTTTGACCCGGGGTTGTCCCCCACCACCACGAAGCTGGTCTTCTTGGAGACCGACCCGCTGACCTTGCCGCCCCGGCTCTGCACGGCCTCGGCGGCCTGGTCGCGGGAGAAGCCGGCGAGGGTGCCGGTCACCACCACGGTCAACCCCTCCAACGGACGCGGCCCCTCGTCGACCGCCTCCTCGGACATCCGTACGCCGGCCTCGGCCCACTTGCGGACCACCTCGCGGTGCCAGTCCACCGCGAACCACTCCCGGATGCTCGCCGCGATGGTCGGCCCGACCCCGTCGACGGAGGACAGCTCCTCCTCGGTGGCCGCGTCGATGGCGTCCATCGAGCGGAAGTGCCGGGCGAGCGCCTGGGCCGCGGTCGGGCCGACGTGCCGGATGGAGAGTGCCACCAGCACCCGCCACAGGTCCCGTTCCCGGGCGACCGCCAGATTATCCAGCAACTTGGTGGCGTTACTGCCCAGGCTGCCGTCCTTGTTGACGAAGAACGGCGACCGGGACAACTGCTCGGCGTCGAGGTGGAAAAGGTCGCCCTCGTCGTTGATGATCTTTGCGTCGAGCAGGGCTGCCGCGCCCTTGTAGCCGAGCACCTCGATGTCGAACGCGCCCCGACCGGCCAGGTGGAACACCCGCTCCCGCAACTGCGCGGGGCAGCTGCGGGTGTTGGGGCAACGGATGTCCACGTCGCCCTCCTTCGACGGCGCGAGCGGGGTGCCGCAGGCCGGGCAAGTGGTCGGCATGACGAACGGCCGGGCATCGGCGGGCCGCAGTTCGACCACCGGGCCGAGCACCTCGGGAATCACGTCGCCGGCCTTGCGCAGCACCACCGTGTCGCCGATCATCACGCCCTTGCGCTCCACCTCGCGGGCGTTGTGCAGGGTGGCGAGCGCCACTGTGGAACCGGCCACCCGCACCGGCTCGAGCACGGCGAACGGAGTGACCCGGCCGGTACGCCCCACGTTGACGTCGATGTCGAGCAGCTTGGTGGTGACCTCCTCCGGCGGGTACTTGAAGGCGATCGCCCAGCGGGGGGCACGACTGGTCGACCCGAGCCGGCCCTGGATGGAGACCGAGTCGACCTTGACCACCACGCCGTCGATCTCGTGCTCGACATCGTGCCGGTGCTCGGCGTAGTAGGCGATGAACCCCGCCACCCCGGCCAGGTCCGGGACGACCCGCCAGCGGTCGCTGGTCGGCAACCCCCACGACTTGAGTGCCGCGTACGACTCGGACTGCGCCCTGGGTTGGAACCCACGGCGGGCACCGATGCCGTGCACCACCAGGCGCAGCGGCCGGGTGGCGGTGACCCGTGGATCCTTCTGCCGCAGGCTGCCGGCGGCGGCGTTGCGCGGATTGGCGAAGGGCGCCTTGCCCTGCTCCACCAGGCCCGCGTTGAGATCGGCGAACGCGGCGATCGGGAAGTAGATCTCGCCCCGGACCTCCAGCAGCTCGGGAATGTCCGGGAATTCGCCGGACGGGGTGAGCTGGCTGGGCACGTCCCGGATGCTGCGCACGTTTGCCGTGACGTCCTCACCGGTGCGCCCGTCGCCCCGGGTGGCGGCCCGGACCAGCCGGCCGTTCTGGTAGGTCAGGTTGATCGCCAGCCCGTCGACCTTCAGCTCGCACAGGTAGGGCACCGGGCCGCCCGCGTAGCGTTCGACCCGCTCGGCCCAGGCCGCAAGCTCCTCGTCGGCGAAGGCGTTGTCGAGCGAGAGCATCCGTTCGGCGTGGGTGACCGGGGTGAAGTCGGTGGAGAAGGTGCCACCCACCCGTTGGGTCGGCGAATCGGGCGTCCGCAGCGCCGGGAACTCCGCTTCCAACGCCTCCAACTCGCGCAACTGCCGGTCGAAGTCGGCGTCGGGGATGGTCGGCGCGTCCAGGACGTAGTAGCGGTACTGGTGCTCGGTCAACTCCTGGCTGAGCGCGGCATGCCGCTCCCGGGCCTGCGGCGTCGGCTCAGCCCCGGCCGCGGCCTCCTGCGCCGGGCTGACCTGCTGACCGATCTGCTCCTCGGACACACCGCCACCTTCGGACACGCCTGCGACCTCCCTGATCACGCTACTCCGGCACCGTATCGGGCCGGTGGGACAATCCGCCGTCCGCCCGCGCCCGGAGCGACCTGCCCCTCAGCCGCGTCGGTGATCGCTTGACGCCGAGAGGATCTATTCCAAGGGACCTGACCGCCGACGCCCGTCGGTCGGGAACGTGTCGCGGCGAGTCGACCTCCAGCTGCGACAGGGACCAGATGCTCCCGCGCGGCACGACCTCGGGCCGCTCCACCCGCCACGGCGGCTCCCTGCTCTACCTGGCCGACGCGCTGCTCTACCTGGCCGACGCGGCTTCGCTGGCAATCTTGGACACTTTCCGTCAGCTGCTAACGGAAACTGTCCAAGATCTACCCTGTCAACCGCCTCCCGCGCCTCGGACGGCGTCGCCGGCACGGTCTTCGACCATCAGACGCACCACCGCCTCCGCTCACCGAACCCATGGAATAGATCGTCTAGTGGCGGTCGACGGGCCGATCCAGCTACCCACCATCACGTGATCAAGGACGACGGCACGGTGCCCCGGGCCGGTGAGGCAGTGGGCCGGTGGCCCGGTGAGGCAGTGGGCCGGTGGCCCGGTGAGCCGGTGGCCCGGTGAGCCGGTGAGCCGGTGGCCCGGTGGCCCGGTGAGCCGGTGGCCCGGTGGCCCGGTGAGCCGGTGGCCCGGTGAGCCGGTGAGCCGGTGGCCCGGTGGCCCGGTGAGCCGGTGAGCCGGTGAGCCGGTGAGCCGGTGCGGCAGTGAGGCAGTGCGGCGGTGGGCCGGTGCGGCGGGTGCGGTGTGGTTGGCGGGCGGCACGGACCGCGGCGTGCGAGGATCGCCGGACGATGGTGGCCCGTGGGTCGCCGGGACGCGGAGGTACGGATGCGCGCGGCACTGCTCTGGGCGGCGGCGATCCTGCTGGCGGTGGCCGCCGGCTGGGCGTGGAACAGTTGGCGGCACCGGGTGGCCAACCGGCGTCCGGACACCCGGCCGGGTCGGGGCGGCACCGGCGGTCGTCGTCCCACCCCGCCACGGCCCCGTGGCGCCGACCGGCCGACCGGCAAACCTCGCTCGCGCGACACGGGCCGGCACGACGGCACCCCGGCGCCCGGTGAGATCTGGTGGGCCGACGTGCCGTACGCCGACGGCAGCGGGTCGAAGGTACGCCCGTGTCTGGTGCTGCGCGCCGACTCCCGGGGCGCCGATGTCCTGAAGATCACCAGCCAGGACAAGAGCGACCGGGACGACCACGTCCGGATCCCCACCCGGGACTGGGACCCCGGCGCGGAGCACGACAGCTACCTCAGCCTGACCGAGCCAATCCGACTCAGCTCGGCCGCCTTCGCCGACCACGCCGGCCGCTGCGACGCCGACCTGTGGCGACAGGTCCGCAGCCTGCGCCACCTTCCCACCACCTGACCATCCCGCGGCCACCTTTGACCGTCTCGTGGCCGCCACCGACCATGATCAACTCGGATTCCTGAAAGTCGCCGTGTCCGAAGCTCCCGGATACCCCGGTTTTCAGAACCCCGAGTCGATCACGGCTGGCAGACAAAGCGAGACGGGCCAGGGGGACCAGACCAGACAGCCCAGGCGGGCCAGGCGGACCGGACAGGCGGGCCAGGCGGACCGGACAGGCGGGCCAGACGCGGGGCCAGACGGGCGGGGCCAGACGGGCGGGGCCGGACCAGGTCAGGCCAGATCAGTCCCAGGCCGCGCCGAGCGTGGCCAACTGGTCCGCGTACTCGATGCGGTTGGACCACTCGCGCGGCCAGGCGGTCATGCCGACGGCCGCGCCCACGAATGCCCCGGCCAGGGCGGCGATCGAGTCGGAGTCGCCGGCGGTGGTCGCGCCCCGGGCCAGCGCCGCGACCGGATCGTCGGCGTGCCGTACGGCGCAGAGCAGCGCGGTGGCCAGCGCCTCCTCGGCCACCCAGCCCTCCCCGGTGACCTGACACGGGTCGCCGCCGTCGTCCGGTCGCGTCAGGGCGTTCGTCAGCCGGCCGAGCACCGCCAGGCACTCGTCCCAGCCCTGGGCGATGAACTCCTCCGGGGAACCGAACCCGGCGCGTTGCCACAGGTCGCCCAGCCACGACTCCCGGTAGACCAGGCGCTGGGACCGTGCCCGCTCGGTGAGCACCGCGGGAAGTTCGGGCAGCGGGACGCCGGTGCGTAGCGCGAAGACCGCGTACGCGGTGAGTTCGCTGGCGGCCAGCCCGGTCGGGTGGCCGTGCGTCAGCCCGGCCTGCAACTGGGCCAACCCGGCGAGCGTGTCGAGGTCCGTGTCGAGCAACCCGACCGGGGTGACCCGCATGTTGGCCCCGCAGCCCTTCGAGCCGACCACTGTCGCCTCCTGCCAGCGCAGCCCGCGGCTCAGCTCGGCGCAGGCGCGCAGGCAGGTCATCCCCGGGGCACGGTTGTTGTCCGGGCTGACCGCCCAGGCCAGGAAGCGTTGACGCAGCAGTGGCTCCACCACCTCCGGCGTGAACGACGGCGCCTCGCGCAGCGCCCAACCCACCGCCAACGCCATCTGGGTGTCGTCGGTGACCAGCGCTGGCTCGCCGGACAGCTGACGCGGACCGGTCGGGCCGTACCGGCGCTCGATCTCGGCGACGGTCAGGAACTCGGTCGGCTTGCCCAACGCGTCACCGTAGGCGAGGCCGAAGAGCGAACCGGAGGCGCGCAGCGCAGAGGTGTGGATCACGGCGGCCATGGTGCCCGGCCGCCGCAACCCATGGCGAGCTCAGTCCCAGCAGAGGCAGAACGGGTGGCCGGCCGGATCGGCGTAGACCCGGAAGCCGTCGCCCTCACCCGGCAACCGCCGAGCCCCGAGCGCGAGCGCCGCCTTCTCGGCGGCCTCGATGTCGTCCACCGTCACGTCGAGGTGGAACTGCTGGGGGCGCTCCGGGTCCGGCCAGGCCGGCGGCCGCAGGTTGAGCGCCTGTTGGAAGGCGAGACGCGGCTGGTGACCGGGCGGGCCGCCCAGCACCACCCAGTCGTCATCGAAGTCACCCTCGGCGAGCGGTACGCCGAGCAGCTCGGCATAGAACGCCGCCAACGCCCGCGGATCCGGGCAGTCGATCACCACTGAACGCAGCTGTCCAATCATGACCGTCATCCTGCCCACCGGGTCCGACAGAAAACCTCAGTCCTCGGCGAAGCGTCGGCCGGCGTCCCGGCACGCGGCGAGCACCGCCCGGGCGTACTGCGGGGTCGCGCCGGCGAGGCCGCAGGCCGGGGTGACCACCACCTGCTCGGCGAGTTGCCGACGGGGAAAGCCGAGGCGGTCCCAGAGCTGGCGTACCCGATCGGCGATCTGTGCGGAGGTCGGCGCGCCACCGGCCGACGGCGGCCGGGTCGGCGCGGCCCCGGCCAACAACCCGAGGCCGGCGTCGAGCGCCTCGCCCAGCGGGTCGAGGTCGGTGACGAGGTCCAGGTCGAGGGCGACCGCGACGGCGCCGGTGGAGCGGATCAGCTCCAGCGGTACGTCCGGGGCGCAGCAGTGCACCAGCGTCGGCACGCCGACCGCCTCGACGACAGTGCGCAGCAGGGCGGCGGCGTCCACCGACTCGACCGCCCGGTACGCACCCAGCCCGCTCTCGGTCGGCACCCGCCCGGCCAGCACGGTCGGCAGTGACGGTTCGTCCAGTTGCAGCAGCACCGACGCTCCGGGCAGCCGGCGGGCCACCTCCGCGACGTGCCCGCGCAGCCCCTCGGCGAGAGAGCCGGTCAGGTCGCGGACCGCGCCGGGATCGCGCAGCAGGCGGCCACCGATCGGCAACTCCAGGGAGGCGGCCAGCGTGAGGGGGCCGGCGGCCTGCACCTTGATCGGCCCGGCGTACCCCTCGGCCTGCTCGGCGAGCTGGTCCAGGTCGCGTTCCATCAGGTCACGGGCTCGGCGCAGGTCGCGGCCCGGGCGTGGGGCGACCCGCCACCGCCCCGCGTACAGCTCGACGGGAAGTTCGACGAGCAGCCCGGCGGACCGGCCGATCATGTCCGCGCCGGGCCCACGGGCCGGCAACTCGGGCAGGTGGGGCAGCTCGGGAAGCTCACCGAGGACCACCCGCTGAGCCTCGCCGATGTCGGTGCCGGGCAGCGAACCAATTCCGGTCGCCGCGCCGGCCGGCCAGGGCCACGCCTGATCTGTCACGGCCGAAGGCTATCCCGCGTACGCCCCGGCCGTGCGGTCACCCGGTGATCGTCGCGGAGCCGAGGACCACGTCGCCGGCCGGGTCCGGCCGGTACGCCACCACGGCCTGACCGGCGGCGACGCCGCGTACCGGTCGGCGCAGCTCGGCGTGCAGCCGGTCACCGTCGAGCGCGACGGTGGCCGGCACCACGTCGCCGTGCGCGCGCAGCTGCACCTCGCACTCGACTGGCGCGTCCGGGCGGGCGCCGCCGGTCCAGACCGGACGGAAGCCGTGCACGTCGGACACCTCCAGCGCCTCGGCCGGGCCGACCGTCACCGTGTTGGTCTTCGGGGTGATGGAGAGCACGTAGCGCGGTCGGCCGTCCGGGGCGGGCCGGTCCAGGTGCAGCCCGCGACGCTGCCCCACGGTGTACGCGTACGCGCCGCTGTGGCTGCCGACGACCGCGCCGGTGGTCGCGTCCACCACGTCGCCGGGCGCCTCGCCGAGCCGGCCGGCCAGGAAGCCGCGGGTGTCCCCGTCGGCGATGAAGCAGATGTCGTGGGAGTCCGGCTTGTCGGCCACCGCCAGGCCACGCTCGGCGGCCTCCGCGCGGACCTGCGCCTTTGTCGAGTCACCGAGCGGGAAGATCGACCGGTCGAGCTGTTCGCGGGTGAGCACGGCAAGCACGTACGACTGGTCCTTGGCCAGGTCGACGCTGCGCCGCAGCAGCCCGTCCGCGCCGAGGCGGGCGTGGTGCCCGGTCACCACCGCGTCGAAGCCCAGGGCCACCGCCCGGTCCAGCACCGCCGCAAACTTGATCTTCTCGTTGCAGCGCAGGCAGGGGTTCGGCGTCCGGCCGGCGGCGTACTCGGCGACGAAGTCGTCGACCACGTCCTCGTGGAAGCGGTCGGCCATGTCCCACACGTAGAACGGGATGCCGATCACGTCGGCCGCCCGTCGGGCGTCCCGGGAATCCTCCAGGGTGCAGCAGCCGCGCGCCCCGGTCCGGTAGGTCTGTGGGTTGCGCGCGAGGGCCAGGTGTACGCCTGTCACGTCGTGCCCGGCCGCCACCGCCCGCGCCGCCGCCACGGCCGAGTCAACCCCGCCCGACATCGCCGCCAGAACCCTCACCGACCCACTCCCTTCCAAGTCCCCACCAGTCCCCCACCCGTCCCCCCACGACAACCCTATCCACCAGCCCCGAAAACCCCGCCACCCCACGAACCCCAGCCGCCCAACCGCGTCGATCAAGGAGTTGTGGTGCCCGGAATCGAGCCAAGAGCACCTTTTGCACCCCACCACAACTCCATGATCGACGCGGAGAGGGGCGGGGCGGGGCAGGGGCGGGGCGCGGGGGCGGGGCGGGGAGGACAGGGGGTCTAGCGAGGGGTGCGGAGGGCGGCGGCTCGGCGGGCTCGGTCGACCGCTGCCGGGAGGGCCGCGATCAGGGCGTCGATGTCGGCCTGGGTGCTGGTGTGGCCCAGGGTGAAGCGCAGCGAGGAGCGGGCGCGGTCGTCGTCGGCGCCCATCGCGAGCAGCACGTGCGAGGGCTGGGCCACGCCGGCCGAGCAGGCGGAGCCGGTCGAGCAGGCGATCCCCTGCGCGTCGAGCAGGAGCAGCAGCGCGTCGCCCTCGCAGCCGGGGAAGGAGAAGTGCGCGTTGCCGGGCAGCCGGTCGGTCGGGTCGCCGTTGTAGATCACCTCGGGCACCGCCTGGCGGACCCGCTCGATCAGGTCGTCGCGCAGCGCGGCCACCCGGGCCGCGTACTCCTGCTGGCCCTTCACGGCAGTCTCGACGGCGACCGCGAAGGCGACGATGCCCGCGGTGTCCAGGGTGCCGGAGCGGATGTCACGTTCCTGGCCGCCGCCGTGCAGCAGCGGCGTGGCCGGCACGTCCCGGGCGAGCAGCAGCGCGCCCACCCCGGTCGGGCCGCCCAACTTGTGGCCGGTGACGGTCAGCGCGGCCACCCCGCTGGCACCGAAGTCGACAGGCACCTGACCGACCGCCTGAATGGCGTCGGTGTGGAACGGCACACCGTGTTCGGCGGCGACGGCGGCCAGCTCGGCCACTGGCTGGACGGTGCCCACCTCGTTGTTCGCCCACATCGCGGTGACCACGGCCACCTGGTCGGCGTGCGCGGCCAACTCGGCGCGCAGGGCCTGCGGGTCGAGCCGACCGACGGCGTCCACCGGCAGCCAGCCGACCTCGGCGCCCTCGTGCTGGGCCAGCCAGTCGACCGCGTCCAGCACCGCGTGGTGCTCGACGGCACTGGACACCACCCGGCGGCGGTCGGGGCCGGCGCCTCGGCGGGCCCAGAAGATGCCCTTGACCGCGAGGTTGTCGCTCTCCGTGCCACCGCCGGTGAAGATCACCTCGGAGGGCCGGGCGCCCAGCACGGCGGCCACCCGCTCGCGGGATTCTTCGACCCGGCGACGGGCACGGCGGCCCGCCGCGTGCAGGGAGGACGCGTTGCCGACCTCGCGGGCGGTAGCGACGTACGCCTCCAGTGCCTCGTCGAGCATGGGAGTCGTCGCCGCGTGATCCAGGTAAGCCATCGCCTTCAGCGTACGGCCGGCACCTTGGGCACCGGATGCCGGAGGGGACCGCACGCACTGGGCCGGGGGTGGAGTCCCACCCCCGGCCCGTTCAGGCGGGCACCGCGGTGACGACGATGTTGTCGCGGTACTTGCGCGCCTTGGCGTCGAACGGCCCACCACAGGTGATCAGAGTCAGCCGCGGCTTGCCGTCGCGGGCGAAGTACCGGTCCAGCGGGATCCTGGTCTTGGCGTACTCCTCCCGGGCGACGACCCGGTAACGCCGGGCCTCGCCGTCGCTGCCGGTCGCGGTCAGGGTGTCGCCCTGGTCCAGCTCACGCAGCCGGAAGAACGCACCCTTGCCCTGCTTGGCGCTGTCCACGTGACCGGCGATGACCACCGAACCGGCATCCGTCTCCAGGCCGGGGCCGTAGCGGTACCAGCCGATCTGGTCGACGCTCGGCGGCACCTCGAACTCGTTGGTCCGCTCGTTGATGCCGACCGCGTTGACGGTGGCGGTGACGTCAATCTCGGGGATCACCAGCCGTACCGGCGGGATGATCTTCGGGCCGGCGGGCAGCTCACCGGCGGTCACCGGCACCGACGGGGCGTTGGTGGCGGTCGGTGCAGCGCTGGCCAACGTGCTGGCCTCCTCGGCCCCCACCGTCCCGGCTGGCTGGTTGGCGCAGGCCACCAGGGCGGCGACGGTGAGCGCGGCAACGCCGGCGGCCAGGGCCGCCAGCGCGCCGCGGTTGCGCACCGTCACTTGCGGCCGGTCCGTGCGGTCGCCATCCGCACCCCACCACCAACCAGCAGGAGTACGCCGGCACCGGTGAGCACGTACCACCAGGTGTCCACGCCCGTGCCGGCCTGGCCGCCGTCACCGCTGGGCACGCCGCCCGGGGCGGAGTGCAGGCCGGTGATGGTCTGGGCCACCACGTCGAGGGTCTTGCCCTCGGCGGAGCCGATCGCGTAGACGATCGTGGCGGTGCCCTCCTTGAGGTTGAGGTCCGCCGGGCCGATGGCCACGGTGTCGGTGCCGGCCAGCACCACGTCCGCCTTGACGTTGCCCGCGTCGACGTCGCCCTTGGCCTCGTTCGGGTTGGTCAGGTCCTCGAAGACCGGGGTGCCACCGGCACGGACGTCGACCGCCGGGGCGGCGGCGGTGTGCCGGACGATCAG
This sequence comes from Micromonospora sp. NPDC005220, assembly GCF_040607895.1. NCBI lineage: Bacteria > Bacillati > Actinomycetota > Actinomycetes > Micromonosporales > Micromonosporaceae > Micromonospora > Micromonospora sp. NPDC005220. Next base: position 192,663 of record NZ_JBEXHP010000001.1, on the reverse strand, counting down.
CCGGGCCTTGCCGGCGTCGACCTTCGAGACGTCGTTCACGAACGGCGTGATCTTCGGCTGGCCGGCGGCGTCGAGGTGCGCCGCGATGCTGATGTTCGCACCGCCCGGCACCGCGGCGTTGTCGACCTTGAGGATCGCGCTGCCGATCGGCTCGCCCGGCTTGGTGAGCGCGATGTCGTAGTCGCCCTCCTCCAGGTTCAGCGGGCCGGCGACGTCGCCGGGCTTGAAGTTGTCCAGCGTCTTCTTGCCGTTGACGTAGACGTCGACCGGGGTGTCCGGGATGCCGTGCACGACGGAGACCTTCGACGTGGCGGCGTACGCGGGGGTGGCGGTGAACGCGCCGACGCCGGCGAAGGCCAGCGCGGCGACCGCCCCGCCCGCGGCGACCCGACGGAAGTACGAGAGCTGCATGTCTGCCTCCTGGTAGTTGATGCTGATTCGTCAGGCCTGGCTTGCAGAACGGGTTACGCCGGCTCTCGGACAGGTGGATGCGCCCCGGAGGCACTTTTCTTTTTCGGCTCCGTCCGCATCCAGAACGGGGTCGGGGCACGAATAGCTGGTGAGATGACATCGACCGGGAGAGTGGGGCGGGGACTGTGCCAGCTACAGTCGGGCATGCCCCATCGAAGGCGAGCCGCCCGATGACGGCGCTCCGACAGGAACCGGACCCTCCGGTGGACGACCTCGACCGCAGGTTCCGCGCCGGTGACGACGTGGCGCTCCGCGAGGCGTACGACCGCTACGGTCGCGCCGTGCTCCACCTGGCCACGTCCATGCTGGCGAACCGCAGCGACGCCGAGGACGTCACCCAGGCGACGTTCGTCGCCGCCTGGCTGGGTCGTGAGACGTTCGACCCGGCCAAGGGGTCGCTGATCGGTTGGCTGCTCGGCATCGGCCGGCGGAAGGTGATCGACCGGATGCGCGCCTCGGCCCGGGAGACCCGGGTGGTGGAGACGGTCCGGCAGCTGCCCGAGCCGGCGCAGACCGGCCCGGACCCGGACCGCGTGGTGGACCGGTTGGTGATCGCCGACGAGCTGGCCCGCCTCCCGGACGACCAGCGACGGATGCTGGAGTTGGCCTTCTACGACGACCTGACACACCAGCAGATAGCCACGGTGACCGGCGTGCCGTTGGGCACCGTGAAGAGTCACATTCGACGCGGCATGGCGAGCTTGAAACGCAGATGGGAGGTGGACGGTGCAGCACCTGGACCACGACCGGCTGGTATTTCTGGCGCTCGGTGAGAGCGAGGCCGACAACGGCGAGAGCACCCACCTCGGCACCTGCGCGCACTGCCGTACCGAGCTGGCGACCCTTGAGCGGGTGGTGGGGCTCGGCACCGAGACGCAGGGTCTGGCTGACCTGCCCGACCCGCCGGAGCACCTCTGGCAGGGCATCGAAGCCCAGGTCAGGGCGGCGGAGGCCGGGCCGACGCTGATCGAGACCCGGCGGGTGCCCGAGCAGGCCGGCACCGTGACGGCCGAGCAGTCGCCGGGCGCGGCGGTTACCCGACTGGACCCGGCGCGGCGATCCCGCCGGGGTCGCGGCTGGTCCGGTTGGGTGGCCACCGCGGTGACCGCGGCCGCCGCCGCGGCGGTCGGCGTGGTGGGCACCGTCTCGGTGCTCCGACCGGACGATCCGACGCCCACTCCGCCGCCGGTGGTGGTGGCGAGCGCGCCGCTGGCGGCGTACGGGGCGACCCCGCCGACGGCCAAGGGTGACGCACGGGTTTTCCAGGACGGCCAACTACATCTGCATGTGGCGAATCTCCCGAGCGTCCCGGGGTACTACGAGGTCTGGCTCATCAATCCGACGACGATGGAGATGTTCTCGGTCGGCACCCTGGGTGGCGGCTCGGACGCCCTGCTGCCCCTGCCCCCGAATGTCGACCTCAAGAGCTACTCGGTGGTCGACGTCTCCGCCGAGCAGTACGACAACAACACCCGCCACTCCGGCGACAGCCTGTTGAGGGGCTCCCTGACGGGCTGATCGGCGGGCCGGCTCAGCTCCCCGGCTCGCCGATCAGCTCCCCACACGGCAGTGGCCGCCCGTTCGCACGGGCGGCCACTGTCGTGTCGCACTGTCACTTGCGCTTGCGGATCTCCTCGGCGGCCTGCGGGACGATCTTGAACAGGTCGCCGACCACCCCGAAGTCGGCCAGCTCGAAGATCGGCGCCTCGCCGTCCTTGTTGACCGCGACGATGGTCTTCGAGGTCTGCATGCCGGCCCGGTGCTGGATGGCACCGGAGATGCCGAGGGCGACGTAGAGCTGCGGGGAGACCGTCTTGCCGGTCTGGCCCACCTGGAACTGGTGCGGGTAGAAGCCGGAGTCGACGGCCGCGCGGGACGCGCCGACGGCGCCACCGAGCAGGTCGGCCAGCTCCTCGACCAGCTTGAAGTTGTCGGCGTTGCCGACGCCCCGACCGCCGGAGACGACCACGCCGGCCTCGGTCAGCTCGGGGCGGGAGCCCTTCTGCTCGGCGACCCGCTCCACGACAGTGGCCAGCTTGTCGGTGTCGGTGACCGACACGGTGAGCTGCTCGATCGCCGGGGTGGCCGGCGCCGGGGCGGGGGTGACCGAGTTGGGTCGGACGGTGACCAGCGGCAGGCCCTTGGTGACCTTGGACTTGACGATGGTGGAGCCGGCGAAGGCGACCTGGGTCGCGGTGCCGTCGGCGTCCAGGCCGACCACGTCGGTCAGGATGCCGTTGTCGAGCTTGACGGCGAGCCGGGCGGCGATCTCCTTGCCCTCCTGGGCCGACGCGAGCAGCACGGCGGCCGGCTGCACCCGCTTGACCAACTCGGCCAGCACTGTCGCCTTGGGGGCCACCAGGTAGCCGTCGATCTCGTCACCCTCGGCGGCGTAGATCTTCTCCGCGCCGTACTCGCCCAGCTTGCCGCTCAGCGCCTCGGCGGCGCCGGTGCCACCGAGCACCACCGCGCTCGGGGTGCCCAGCTCACGCGCGAGGGTGAGCATTTCCAGGGTGACCTTCTTGACGCCGAATTCCTTGGTGGCTTCGACGACGACGAGAACCTCAGACATGTCAGAACCCCCCTCTCACACGAACTTCTCGGTGGCGAGGAACTCGACCAGCTTGACGCCGCCCTCGCCCTCATCAGTGATCTTGGCGCCGCCGGAGCGCGGGGGGCGCTTGGTGTGCTCGACGACGGCGCTGGTCGCACCGTCGAAGCCCACCTCGTCGGCCGCGACCCCGAGGTCGGCCAGCGAGAGCGTCTGCACCGGCTTCTTCTTGGCGGCCATGATGCCCTTGAAGGAGGGGTAGCGCGGCTCGTTGATGGTGTCCCACACGGAGACCACGGCCGGGGTGGCGGCGGTGACCACCTCGTAGCCCTCCTCGGTCTGCCGCTCGACGGTCAGCGTCGCGCCGTCGACGGTGAGCTTGCGGGCGCCGGTGAGCGCCGCGACGCCCAGCCGCTCGGCGATCATGTGCGGCATGACCTGGACCCGGCCGTCGGTGGACTCGGCGCCGCAGATGACCAGGTCGGCGTTCAGCTGACCGAGCGCGGCGGCGAGCACCTTCGAGGTGGCGACGGCGCACGAGCCGTGCAGGGCGTCGTCCAGCACGTGCACGGCCTTGTCCGGGCCCATGGAGAGCGCCTTGCGGATCGACTCGGTCGCCCGGTCCGGACCCATGGTCAGGATCGTGACCTCGCCACCGTGCGCTTCCTTGATCTTCAGCGCCTCCTCGATGGCGTACTCGTCCATCTCGTTGATCACGTTGTTCGCTGAACCGCGGTCGACGGTGTTGTCGTCATTGCGCAGGTTGCGGTCCGCGCCCGAATCAGGCACCTGCTTGACGAGTACGACGATGTTCATCGCGCTTCGACGACCCTCCTGTGTGGTGTTGCGATTCGCTCGCCCGGTCTCGGGCGCAGCGTCGCGCGTCGGTCGACGCCAGGTCAACCGCGGGCGGTTGTGCAGTTGCCCACGGCGCAATGTTACCTGCCAGTAGGTTGTGCTCCCGCAGCACTCAGGGTGACACAGCTCACCGACGCGCGGCCGGTCAGGCCGGCTCTGCCAACGCGACCCTGATCTGGTCGATGGCCGCCGTCTCGGCGGGCGCCACCCCGTCGTGCGCCCGGGCCACCTGGTCCGCCGCGGCCAACACCAGATCGCGGTACGCGGCCACGTCCCGCGGGGACTTCTCGCGCAGGATCCGCACCGCCCGTCCCAGCGCCGGCAGCACCACCGACTCGATCTCCAGCTGCGAGTCCCGGGGAAGTCGCGGCAGCGGGCCGCTGGTCAGCGCCTCCTTGACCGCGCCACTGGCCTCGGCCAGCGCGCCGGACGCGGCGATGCTCTCCCGGATCACCCCCAGCACACCGGGGTCGGCGTTGGAGACCAGGAAGACAGCACCGAAGGCACCCGTCTTGAGGGTCAGGCGCTCCTCGTCCGTCAACCGCTGCTCCATGATCACGGAGTGTAGACGTACGGGGTGGTGGTGGTGACCGGGACGAGGCCGAGCCGCTGGAGGATAGGCCGGCTGTCCTCGGAACAGTCGACCTGCATGAGCGTCCGTCCCCGCTGCTCGGCCAGCCGCGCCCGGTAGTTGACCAGCGCCCGGTAGATGCCCTTGCGCCGCCACTGCGGCAGGGTCGAGCCACCCCACAGCGTGGCGAAGGCGGTGTTCGCCGGGAACCGCACCCAGCCGGCGCTCACCACCGTCCCGCCCGCCTCGGCCACCACCACGGTGATCGAGTTCGGGTCGGCGTCGATCTCCTTGGCCAGCCCCCACACCAGGTGCGAGCGGTCCTCCTGCCAGACCTCCTCCTCCATGGCGGCGATCCGCTCCAGGTCCTCCCGGGCGGTCACCTCACGCAGGCGTACCCCCTCGGGAACGACCGGCAGCGCGGCGGCCAGCGGCGCGACCGGGCCGACCACGACGGTCTCCCGGTCCTCCGGCACGAAGCCGGCCGCGCGCAGGCGGTCCGCCAGGTCCGCCGGTTCGTCGTGCCCGTTGAGCTTCCACTCGACCGACTGGCCGCGCTCGCGGAACAGCCGCACCTGCCGGGCGATCAGCTCGTCCAGCGCGGCACCGGTCAACCCGCCCAGGTCGCGGTAGGTGAGGAAGCCACCGGCGTCGAGCCCGATGATCCGGACCAACGGCCCGTCCCGCTCCACCGTCACCCCGGCCGGAACCGGGTCGGGGATCTCCGGGCGGAGTTGGTTGTCGTAGGCGTCGCGCAGGGTCTGTACGTCGAGATCAGTCACCGGCTCAGGCTATGCCGGAGGGGAAGCGGATATTCTCCCACTGTGTGGGAGGTGATCAGGCGGTGGTTCGACCCGGCCGAGCTGGGCTCGGTCGGTGAGACGCCGGACTACCGCTTCTCACTGGCCAACGAACGGACCTTCCTGGCCTGGCTGCGCACCGGGTTGGCCCTGGTCGGCGGCGGGTTGGCCGCCGCGCAGTTCCTGCCGCCCCTGCCGATGAGCCACCTGCGGGAGGTGATCGCGGTGGCGTTGCTGCTGCTCGGCGCGGCGGTCGCGATCCGCGCGGTGGACCACTGGGCGCGTACCGAGCGGGCCATCCGGCTCGGTCAGGAACTGCCTGCGTCCCGGTTCCCCGCCATCCTGGCCCTGGCCGTCGGCGTCGGCGCGTTGCTGCTGGTGGCCGCCGTCCTGATGCGGGCGATCGGCGGGCAGTGAGCACCGGACACGACCCCGGGCTGCAACCGGAGCGGACCCGGCTGGCCTGGCGGCGCACCCGGCTCACGGTGACAGTGGTGACAGTGCTCGCCGTCCGGCTGGCGTCGTCGACGGGCGGCCCGGCCGGAGCGCTGATCGCCGGAGGAACCGTGCTGGTGTGGGCCGCCCTGCTGGTGCTCTGCTGGCCCCGGGGCACCGGCGCCGGTCCGGCCCGCAGCGGCGGTCGAACCCTGCCCCTGGTCACGGTGGGCACGGTGGCACTGGCGCTACTGGGAGTGCTGCTGGTGCTTCGCGGACTGTGGTGACGGGATTCGTTGAGCCATGATGGGTGCATGGTCCGGCTTGGCGTACTCCTCTTCCTGGTGCAGATCGTCCTCGCGGTCTGCGCGCTGATCAGCTGTCTCTCCGCCGAGGAGGGCCAGATCCGTGCCCTGCCCCGGATCGCCTGGGTGCTGATCATCTTGTTCTTCCCGCTGGTCGGCTCGATCGCCTGGTTCATCATCGGCCGGGAGCCCGGCAACGGCGCCCGCAAGGGCTGGCCGGGCGGCATCGGCGGCGCCGAACGACAGCGCCCCCGGCCGGTGGCCCCCGATGACGACCCGGAGTTCCTGCGCTCCGTGCAGGAACGTGCCCAGCAGCAGGACCAGGAGCTCTTCCGCCGCTGGGAGGAAGACCTGCGTCGGCGCGAGGACGACCTGCGCCGCCGCGACGGTGAGCCGCCGCGTGAGGGTGACCGACCCGAGGTGTGAACGCGCCGCCGCCGCCGGCGCAGAGCGACGGCGGCGGCGGGTGCGACTCAGGCCAGGTTCGACGACCGGGGGTACGCGTCGGTCGGGTCGGTGAGCACGTTCACCAGGTACGGCACGCCGGAGTCGAACGCCCGCTGGAGCGCCGGGGCCAGGTCGGCCGCCTTGGCGACCGTCTCCCCCGCGCCGCCGAGCGCGCTGACCACCGTGTCATAGCGCAGCTCCGGCTGGAGGTCGGCGGCCACGTCGTAGCCGTACATGGCCCGCATCGGGTGCTTCTCCAGCCCCCAGATGCCGTTGTTGCCGACGACGATCACCACCGGCAGCTTCTGGCGGACCAGCGACTCGACGTCCATCAGCGAGAAGCCGGCCGCACCGTCACCCATCAGCACGCAGATCTGCCGGTCCGGGTGACTGACCCGGGCGCCCATCGCGTAACCCATGCCGGTGCCCAGGCACCCGTACGGGCCCGGGTCCAGCCAGGTGCCGGGCTGCGACGGCTCCAGGTACCGCCCGGCGTACGACACGAAGTCACCGCCGTCGCCGATGGTGATCGCGTCCGGGGCGAGCACCCGGCGCAGCTCCCCGTAGATCCGGGCCGGGCGGATCGGGTCGGTCTCGGCGGCCATCTCCGCCGCGTCCCGAGCCTTCGCCGCATCCTCGGCCACCCGCAGGTCGGCGATCCAGTCGGTGTGGTCGGCCCGGTCACCGGCGTGGTCGGCCAGCGCGGAGAGGATCAGGCGCAGGTCGCCGACGGGGGCGACGGCAGGCTGCACGTGCGTCGCCCGCTGGCTGGGCGCGTCGACGATGTGTACCACCTTGGCGTCACCGAAGTCACCGAAGCTGAGCCGGAAGTCCAGCGGGGTGCCCACCACCACGACCACGTCGGCGCCGGAGAGCGCGGCCCGGCGGGCCTTCGCGAACGCCAGCGGGTGCGCCGGCGGGAGCGAGCCGCGACCCATGCCGTTGGTGAAGACCGGCACCTGCAACGCCTCGGCCGCCTCGCGCAGGGCGGCGACCGCGTCGCCCGCGTACACGTCGGAGCCGGCGATGATGACCGGCCGCTGCGCCCCGGCGATGAGCAGCGCGGCGCGGCCGACCTCCTCCGGGTCCGGCGCGATCGGGTCGACGCCCGTCACGGTGGGCAGGTCGGCCTCGGCGACCGAGAAGACCGTCTCCAGTGGGAAGTCGAGGAAGGCCGGCCCGCGGTGCGGGGTGAGCGCGGCGGTGAGCGCCGCACCCACCGCGCGCGGAATGTCCTCGGTGCTGAACACCGTCTCGGCGTGCTTGGTGACCGGGGCGACCAGCGGCAGGTGGTCCATCTCCTGGAGGCTGCCGGAGCCCCAGCGGAACGCGGGCGCGCGGCCGCCGAGCACCAGCACCGGCGAGGCGTTGAAGAACGCGCTGGTCATGCCGGAGATGCCGTTGGTGACACCGGGCCCGGCGGTGAGCACGGCGAGGCCGGGGCGGCGCTGGAGCTTGGCCACCGCCTCGGCGGCGAAGACCGCGGACTGCTCGTGCCGGACGTCGTAGATCGGGAAGTCGGTCTTGTACGCCGCGTCGTAGAGCGGGAAGACGTGCCCGCCGGAGAGCGTGAACATCTCCCGTACGCCGTGCGCGCGTAGTGCCGCGAGCGCCAACTCGCCGCCGTGACCCTCGATCCGCTCCGTCATCGCCGCTCCCTCTCGTCGCTCATGACCGAAGCCACACGCTACTGGCCGGTAGGCGCAATGTGAACAATCCTCGACTCACCGTCGGGGCCGGCAGCACGAACCGCCAGCCCCACCCGGTCAGCGGCCGGTGAAGTCCGGCTTGCGCTTCTCGACGAACGCCGCCATGCCCTCCCGCCGGTCGTCGGTGGCGAACAGCGCCGCGAAGAGCTGACTCTCCCACGCCAGGCCCGAGTTCAGATCCATGTCCAGGCCGCCGTCGACCGCCAGCTTCGCCGCGCGCAGCGCCTGCACCGGCCCGGTGAGGTACGGAGTGATCAGCGCGACGGCCGTGTCATACACCTCGGCGGCCGGGGCGACCCGATCGGCCAGGCCGATCCGCAGCGCCTCCTGCGCGTCCACCATCCGCCCCGACATGATCAGGTCCTTGGCGCGGGCCGGGCCGACCAGACGGGCCAGCCGCTGAGTGCCGCCCGCACCCGGGATGATGCCCAGCTTGATCTCCGGCTGGCCGAGCTTGGCGTCCTCGGCGACCACCCGCCAGTCACAGGCCAACGCCAGCTCACAGCCGCCACCCAGGGCGTACCCGGTGATCGCGGCGACCACCGGCTTGGGGATCCGGGCGATCGCGCCGAGCGCGCTGGACAGGTTCGCGGCCCGGTCGGCCATGTCCACGTAGGACATCTCGGCCATCTGCTTGATGTCCGCGCCGGCGGCGAAGACCTTCTCCCCGCCGTACACGATGACGGCGCGGACCTCGGGATCGGCGGTCGCCGCCGTGGCGGCGGCGCGCAACTCCTCCTGCACCTGGGTGTTGAGCGCGTTCATCGGTGGCCGCTCCAGCCGGATCGTGCCGATGCCGTCAGTGGTCTCCAGCCGAACGAACTCGCCCACGCTGCCCTCACTTCCTCGTCGAAGTCGCGTGCCAACCTTACGACCCGGCTCGTTTGGGTAAGTAGTGTGGTGTCAGCCCCGTGGGCGGGAGTCCAGCCATGATCACGTATTACGACGACCGATCGGTGCAGGTCACCTCCACCACCGTCCGCGTCGACGGTCGCAGCTACAAGCTGGCCGACATCACCATGGTCTGGCACCGCCGTGGCACCCGTTCCTGGCGGGTGCTGGTGGGGCGGGGCGCGATCGGCGCCGCGCTCGCCGGCCCGCTGGTCGCGGCGGTGCTCGGCATCGGCGTGGCGGTCTGGCTGCACCGCTCGCCCACCGTGACGATCGCGATCGTCGGCGCGTCGGTGCTGGTCGGGTTGGCCGTCGGCCCGGTCGCCGACTTCCTCTTCGAACACCTGGACCGCTCGTACGCCCGGGGCAGCCGCCAACTGGAGATCTGGGCCCGCTGGCGGGGTCAGCCGGTGCGGTTGCTGCACACCGGCGACGCGCTGCGTTTCGGGCAGATCTACCGGGCCGTGCAACGCGCGGTCGAGCACAGCCAACCGGCCCGCCCCGTCATCCGCCGCTAGCCAGCCGGGCGCCGCCCGCCAGTCGCGCTGCCTATGGAGCTGATGACGCATCAGCTCCAAAGGACCGCCTCAACACTTCTGCCCGCCGGCCGGCCTCCGTCGAATCCTCAGTGCAGAAGCGCCGATCAGAAGGGCCGATCCTTCGCGGAGCAGGCAAGTACCGAGGTCCGCGTGAGGCGAGGGTTGCCTGCCGGTGGTTAGGCTTAGTGATGACCCTCTATTACCGGGACGACGCGGTGCAGGTGACCTCCGAGTCGATCCGGGCGGGCGGTCACGTGATCGCCCTGTCCGACGTGACGTTCGTCTGGCACGCCCGGGGGCAGAAAACCCTGGCCGTACGCGGCCGTGTGCTGGGTCGCGGCGTCCTGGTCCTACTGCTCTCGCTGCCGCCGCTGGTCGCCGTGGTCTGCGTGCTGTCACTGGCGTGGTCGGCACAGGACCGGGGCAACTGGCAGCTCGCGCTGATCATCCTCGCCGCCTGCGCGGTGGGGGCGTTGGCGCTGACACCGTTCCTGGAGATCCCGCTCGGCTGGCTGGACCGCTCCTACGAGCGCGGCAGCCACGTGCACGAGCTGTGGGTGCAGCACCACGGCCGGGAGGACCTGCTGGTGCGCACCCCGGACGCGCTACGGTTCGGGCAGATCTACCGGGCCGTGCAGCGTGCCGTCGAACAGCAGGGAGACCATTGATGACCACCCGCCGCGGCGAGGCCGTCGCTCTCGCCGGGCTGCTCGCCGCAGCCGGCGTCACCCACCTGGTACGCCCCGGCTTCTACGACCCGATCGTGCCGCGCGCGTTGCCCGGCCCGGCCCGGTTCTGGACGTACGCCAGCGGCATCGCCGAGCTGGCGGTGGCGGCGGCGGTGGCGCACCCGGCCACCCGACGGGCCGGCGGTCGGGCGGCAGCCGGTCTCTTCGTCGCCGTGTTGCCGGCGAACGTGAAGATGGCGGTGGACTGGCGGCACCGGCGTCCGGCGAAGCGGGCCATCGCGTACGGCCGGGTGCCGATGCAGGTGCCGCTGATCTGGTGGGCCCTGCGCGTCGCGCGCGCCGACACCGCCGGTCGACGGTCGCGCTGAGCGGCGCCGTCGGGCGGTTGTGGTGCGGCCGACGCACACTTGATCCCATGGCGATTCCTCTCCCCACCCCGTCCGCCGTGGTCGGCCTGACCCGCTCCGCTCTCGACCAGGCGCTCGGCTCGGCCGCCTCGTTCGCCGCCGTGCCCACCCGCGCGTTCGCGGTGCTGGACGGGGTGGAAGCGCTGCTGGCCCGGATCAACGGCGTGGTCGACCGCATCGAGACGACCCTGGACCGGACCGACCAGGTGCTCACCGACGCCGAGGCGGCGGTCCGTGAGGTGGCCGTCATCAGCGCCGCCGCGACCACCGCCATCGACACCGCCACCGAGGTGGCCACTGCCGCCGCCGTCGTGGTCGCCGAAGCCGACCGGGTCTCCCGGGCAGCTGCCACGGTGGTCGCCGAGGCCGATGGGGTGGCCGGCCGGGCCGCCGTCACCGTGGGCACCGCGGCGGAGGCCGCCGCCACGGCGGCCGAGCTGCTGGCGGCGTACGAGCCGGCGTTGCGCCGGGCCGCGCCGATGGCGGGCAGGTTCGTCGAGGAGCTGAGCCACGAGGAGATCAGCGCGGCGATCCACCTGATCGACGAGCTGCCCAAGCTCAAGGAGCACCTGACGGCCGACATCCTGCCGATCCTGGCCACCCTGGACCGGGTCGGGCCCGACCTGCACGACCTGCTCGACGTGACCCGCGACCTGAAGCTCGCCGTGGCCGGCATCCCCGGGCTGGGCATGCTGCGCCGACGCGGCGAGAAGCTCGCCGACGAGCCCGCCGGCTGAGCCCTCGACCGGTCCGCGCCGTGGATCAGCAGTCGCAGGTGATCGTCGCGGTGGGGGCGGTCAGGTCGTCGACCGGGCGCCGGGTCAACCCGGTCTCCGTCATCACCGGCAGCCCCTCCCGCACCCAGTACTCGAACCCGCCGAGCATCTCCTTGACCGGGTAGCCGAGCAGGGCGAACTCCAGCGCCGCCCGGGTCGCGCCGTTGCAGCCCGGCCCCCAGCAGTAGGTGACCACCGCCGAGCCGGGCGGGATCAGCTCCGCCGCCCGGGCCGCGATCTCGACGGTGGGCAGGTGCACCGCGCCCGGTAGGTGCCCCTGCGCCCAGGCGGCCGCGCCCCGGGAGTCGACCACCACCAGAGCGGGCGTACGCGCCGACAGGTCGGCGTGCACGTCGCTGACGTCGGTCTCGACGCTGAGTCGGGCGCGGAAGTGGGCGGCGGCGGTGGCCGGGTCGGCCGGCGCAACGGCGAAGGTGAAGGTCATGCACCGATCCTCGCCACTGCGGGTGGCCGCAGCGAGTGGCGGAGACGACGTCCTGCGCTAACATCCCGCCATGCCGATCCCGGCCACGACAACCGGCCCACGCCCGCTGCCAGCGCCGCGACGCCCGGCAGCCGCGCACCGGGTCGCCGTGCTCGCGTACCCGGGGATGTCGGTGTTCGAGACCGGCATCGTCACCGAGGTGTTCGGGCTGGCCCGGCCCGAGTTCGACGTCGACTGGTACGACCTGGTGCTCTGCGCCGAGCGGCCGGTGCCGGTGCCGGTGGTCGGCGGAGCCAGCCTGCACACCCCGTACGGTCTGGCCGAGCTGGCGGCGGCGCGGACGGTGATCGTGGCGGACGTGACCGCCGACCCCTCCCCCGAGCTGGTGACCGCGCTGCGTCAGGCGCACCGTCGTGGCGCCCGCATCATGTCGATCTGCTCGGGCGCGTTCGCGCTGGCGGGGGCCGGGCTGTTGGACGGCCGGCGGGCCACCACCCACTGGCGGTACGCGGAGCTGCTGGCGCGGCGCTACCCGCGGGTCGAGGTGAACCCGGACGTGCTCTACCTCGACGACGGCGACCTGCTCACCAGTGCCGGCAGCGCCGCCGGGCTGGACCTCTGCCTGCACGTGATCCGGCGCGACCACGGCGCGGCGATCGCCAACGCGGTCGCCCGACGGCTGGTGATCCCGCCGCACCGCGACGGCGGGCAGGCCCAGTTCGTCGAGGCTCCGGTGCCCACCGACCCGGACGACGACCGGATCGTCGGCAGCATCGACTGGGCCCTGGCCCATCTCGCCGAGCCGCTGACCGTGGCCGAGCTTGCCGGGCGGGCGCACATGTCGTCCCGCACCTACCTGCGGCACTTCGCCCGAGCCACCGGGACCAGCCCGATCCGCTGGCTGATCGATCAGCGGATCCGCGCCAGCCTGGCCCTGCTGGAGGAGACGGACCTCGCTGTCGAGCAGGTCGCCCGTGCGGTGGGTTTCGACACCCCGGTCACCTATCGCCACCACTTCGGCCGGTCCATGCTGACCTCACCGTCGGCGTACCGTCGGGCCTTTCGCACGGGCGCGGGCCAGCGGGCGTAACGCGCCAACACCCGCTCGGGCCGGCTCGGCGGGCGAGCGACGCGGTCAGGCCGGCGCGTACAGCTCGTCGATCTCGGCGCGTCGCGGTAGCGCCACCGATGCGCCGAGCTTGCGGACGCAGGCGGCGCCGGCCGCCGACGCCCAGCGCACCGCGTCGACCAGGTCGCGCCCCTCGCCCCAGCCGACGGCCAGCGCGGCGGTGAACGCGTCACCGGCGGCGGTGGAGTCGACCACGTCGACCCGTACCGCCGGCACGTGCACCTCGGCGCCGTCCCGGTCGACGTACCAGGCGCCCTCACCGCCGAGAGTGAGCACGGCTCGGGGGGCCAGGTCGAGCAGCGCCCGGGGCTCCTCCCGGCCTCGACCGGCGAGCGCCTGCGCCTCGCCCTCGTTGACGACCAGCAGGTCCACGGCGTCGAGCAGCTCGGGCGGGAGGTCGCGGGCCGGGGCGGCGTTCAGGATGACCCTGGTGCCGGCGTCGCGGGCGGCGATCGCGGCGGCGGTCACGGTCTGCACCGGGATCTCCAGTTGGGCGACCAGGACGTCCGCCGCGCGCACCGTGGCCAGTTCGTCATCGGTGAGGCCGAGCAGGGCGTCGTTCGCGCCGGGGGTGACCACGATGGCGTTCTCACCCTGGGCGTTGACCATCACCAGCGCCACCCCGGAGGCGCCGTAGACCACCCGCAGCTGACTGGTGTCCACGCCGGCCGCGGTGATGCGGGCCTTGAGGGTGACGCCGAAGGCGTCCGAGCCGATCGCGCCGAGGAAGGCACAGGAGGCGCCGGCCCGGACCGCGGCCACGGCCTGGTTGGCGCCCTTGCCGCCGGGCACCATCACGAAGTCGGTGCCGAGCATGGTCTCGCCCTGTCGCGGCAGCGCGGGTGCCATCGCGACCAGATCCATGTTGGCGCTGCCCACCACGGCGACCCGGGTCTGCGGCACTGTCGTCTCCGCCTGTCCGACGCTCAGGCGGCGCGAGCCGTGAAGCGGTCGCCCGACCGCTCGACCACCAGTGGAAGCCCGAAGGTCTTGGACAGATTGTCACCGGTCAGCGTCTCGGCGAGCAGGCCCTGGGCGACCACCCCGCCCTCGCGCAGCAGCAGCGCGTGGGTGAACCCGGGCGGGATCTCCTCGACGTGGTGGGTGACCAGCACCATCGCCGGGGCGTCCGGGTCGTACGCCAGCTCGGCCAGCCGGGCGACCAGGTCTTCCCGACCACCCAGGTCGAGCCCGGCGGCCGGCTCGTCGAGCAGCAGCAGCTCCGGGTCGGTCATCAGCGCACGGGCGATCTGCACCCGCTTGCGCTCCCCCTCGGAGAGGGTTCCGTAGCGGCGCTCGGCGAGGCCACCGACGCCGAGTTGGCTCAGCAGTGCCCGCGCCCGCGCCTCGTCGCCACGGTCGTAGTTCTCCCGCCAGCGGCCGACCACCGACCAGGCTGCGGTCACCACCACATCGCTGACCCGCTCGTCGGCGGGCAGCCGCTCGGCGATCGCGGCGGTGGTGAGCCCGATCCGGGTACGCAGCTCGTTGACGTCGGTACGGCCGATCCGCTCGCCGAGCACGTGCGCGACACCCGTGGTGGGGTGCAGCCGGCCGGCGGCGAGGTTGAGCAGCGTGGTCTTGCCGGCGCCGTTGGAGCCGAGCACGACCCACCGCTCGTCCAGTTCGACGCGCCAGGTCAGGTCCTGCAGGAGGGCGGTGCCAGAGCGGCGTACGCCGACGCCGTCGAGGCTGACCACCAGATCCGGGTCCACGGGGGCGGCGGCAGGCGCGGCGCCGGCAGCGCCGGGGATCAGGTCACCAGTCACCGCACCATCCAACCACGCAGGGCCGCGCTGCCCCCCATGGGCGGCGCCTCGGCCATAGGGTGAAGCGCCGTGTCGTTGATCACCAAGCCCGAAGGACGGTCCATGTCCCGTCGACGTACGGAACCGCGCGGATGAGCGCGGTCATCGAGATCGAGGGTCTGCGCAAGACCTTCCACAGCATGCGCAACGGCAGACGGGTGGCGGTGGACGGGTTCGACCTGCTGGTCGAGGCGGGCCAGGTGCACGGCTTCCTGGGCCCCAACGGTTCCGGCAAGACCACCACCCTGCGGGCCCTGCTCGGGCTGGTACGCGCCGACAGTGGCCGGATGACAGTGCTCGGCGAACCGTCGCCGGAGCTGCTGACCCGGGTGGCCGGCCAGGTCGGCGCCATCGTGGAGAGCCCGCAGTTCTTCGGTAACTTCACCGGTTACCGCACCCTGCGGTTGTTGGCCCGCGCCGGTGGAGTGCCGGTCTCACGGGTGGACGAGGTGCTGGATCTGGTGGGTCTGCACGATCGCGGCGATGAGCGGGTGAAGGGCTACTCGCTGGGCATGAAGCAGCGTCTGGCGGTGGCGTCCGCGCTGCTGAAGGACCCACGGCTGCTCATCCTGGACGAGCCGGCGAACGGGCTGGACCCGGCGGGCATCCGGGAGATGCGCGACCTGATGCGGTCGTTGGCGGCCAGCGGGGTGACCGTGCTGGTGTCCAGTCACATCCTCGGCGAGATCCAGCTGATCTGCGACCACGTCACGATCATCTCGCGGGGGCGGCGGGTCGCGACCGGTCGGGTGGACGAGGTGCTGGCGGGCCACGACCGGCACGAGTTCCTGGTCCGGGTGGCCGAGCCGGAGCGGGCCGTCGAGCTGCTGCACGCGGCCGGGCTGGCGGCGGTCGTGAACGGCGAGGCGTTGGTGGTGAGCGGGGTGAGCGACCCGACGGTGGTCAGCCGGGTGCTCGGTGAGCAGGGGCTGTGGGTGGGCGAGCTGACGCCGCTGCGGCCGGATCTGGAGAGCGTCTTCCTGGAGCTGACCGGCGGGTACGGCCATCTGTCGGTGCCCCGGCAGGTCGACGACTCGTCGCTGCCACCGGGCGAAGCTGTTATCGACCTCGATCGGGGAGTGGACGCGTGAACCTGGTACGTGCCGAGTTGGAGCGACTGACCGCGCGTCGCTTCGTGCAGCTCATGGTCGTCCTGTTGGTGTTCGCGTTCGCCATCACGGCGGCGACCACGCTGGCCGGCTCCCACAAGCCGACCGTCACGGAGCTGAATTCG
Organism: Micromonospora sp. NPDC005220; assembly: GCF_040607895.1. Classification (NCBI taxonomy): domain Bacteria; kingdom Bacillati; phylum Actinomycetota; class Actinomycetes; order Micromonosporales; family Micromonosporaceae; genus Micromonospora; species Micromonospora sp. NPDC005220. Next base: position 176,598 of record NZ_JBEXHP010000001.1, on the reverse strand, counting down.
GCGCGGTCGCAGGCCGCCGAGGCGCGGCGCGACCTGGAGGCCACCCACCAGGAGTGCCTGGCCCGCCAGGACGGCACCTTGCCGGCCGCCCCGGACCGGTACTTCCCCAGCGACTGCTCGGAGATCGACCCGATCCGGCAGGAGCGGCTGCCGATCCCCGCCGACTATCTGCCGGGTGTGTTCACCTTCGCCGAGCAGGCACGGCCACTGCTGTACTTCCTCATCGCGTTCCTGGTGCTGTTCGGGTTCCTGGTCGGCGCCTCCTACATCGGCGCGGATCTGACCTCGGGCGGTGTGGTGAACCTGCTGCTCTGGCGGCCGCGCCGGATGGCGGTGCTGGTGGCCAAGTTGGGCACCCTGCTCGGCACGGTGCTGGTGCTGGCCCTGCTGGCGTCGGTGTTCTACCTCGGCACGTTCTGGGTGATCGGGCAGACCGCCGGGTTGCCGGGCCGGCTGGACGGCGACTTCTGGAGTTCGCTCGGCGCGGTGCACGGCCGTGGCCTGCTGCTGGTGCTGTTGGCCTCCACGCTGGGCTTCGCGATCGCCACGCTGGGTCGGCACACCTCGGCGGCGCTCGGCGCGTTCGCCGCGTACGCGGTGGTCTGGGAGTTGGGCGCCCGGCTGGTCCTGGAAATCATCGACGCGCCGAAGTCGGACCTGTTCATGCTCTCCAGCCACGTCGGGGCGTGGCTCAACGGCGGGGCGCGGTTCTACGACGAACGGCTCTGCACGGGCAGCGCCGGCCCCAACTGCGATGCGTTCTACGGAATTACCTGGGGGGCGTCGCTGTTGGTGCTGCTCGTGCTCACCGGCGGGCTGACCGCAGCGGCGTTCGCCGTGTTCCGCCGCCGCGATTTGATCTGAGTCGAGGCCCGTCGGGTCGCCCGAGTCCGGGCGGCCCGGCGGACCGGACCGGCCGGTACGCGGCAAGAGCTTGCACGCTGCGGACGGGCGGTGAAGAATTCCTTCACATGACCGCCGCAGCGGGCTCAGCCGACGGTGGAGCCGAACACCTCGTCGCGCACCGCGTCCAGGGCGGTGCGCAGCGCGCCGCGCAGGATCGGCTCCTCGGTCAGCCCGGTCGGCACCACTCGCGGCTGGACCAGGGTGATCGCCGCGACCTCCTGCTGCACCCGGTCGGCGAGCGCCGCCCCACCGGCCTGGCCCACCTCACCGGCGAGCACGACCAGCGGTGGGTCCAGCACCACGCAGGTGCTGGCCACGCCGAGCGCCAACCGACGGGCCAGCTCGTCGAGCATCGGGGCGCCGTCGGCGCCGGCCGCGACGGCCGCACGGACCGCCTCGGCGGCGTCGGCGTCCGGGTAGCCGTGCTCGCGGGCCACCGCGCGCACCGAGTCCGCGCCGACCAGCTGCTGGAAGGCCGGCTTGGCGCGACGGGAGACGTCGCGCGGGATGGGCGCGCCGGGCACCGGCAGGTAGCCGATCTCGCCGGCCGCACCGCTGCTGCCGTGGTGCAGCCGCCCGCCCAGCATGATCGCCAGGCCGACGCCGGCGCCCACCCAGACCAGCACGAAGTCCGACAGCCCCTGCGCGGCGCCGGACTGCGCCTCGGCCACCGCGGCCAGGTTGACGTCGTTCTCGAAGACCACCGGCGTGTGCAGGTCGTCCCGCAGTGCGGCGAGCAGGCCGCTGTGCCAGCGCGGCAGGTTGAAGGCGAAGGTGATGTCGCCGGTGCCGGGGTCGACCAGGCCCGGCGTGCCGAGCACGATGCGTCGTACGCTGCTCAGCTGCGCCTGGGCGCTGCTCGCCGCCTGCACGACGGCGTTGTGCACCACGCCCACCGGGTCGTCGGTGTCCCGGGTCGACTGCTCCACCCGGCCGATGACCGCACCGGTGATGTCGGCGCACGCGGCGACCACCCGGTCCGGCCCGACGTCCACGCCGACCACGTGTGCGCTGCTCGGGCGAACCGCGTAGAGCTGGGCGTTCGGCCCTCGCCCGCCGGCCTGCTCGCCGACTCGCGCGACGAGGCCGCGCTCCTCCAGCCGCTCGACCAGTTGCGACGCGGTGACCTTCGACAGCCCGGTCAGCTCGCCGAGTCGAGCCCGGGTCAGCGGGCCGCGTTCGAGGAGCAGCTCCAGCGCGGCACGGTCGTTGAGCGCCCGCAACAGGCGGGGGGTGCCGGGTAGCCGGGTCGCACTCATGACACGTCCTCTAGTTTTAGTAAGCTTTGCTAACTGTAAACCGACCTGCGAACGGGTAGCCGTAGCGTAACGGTCACCAGGTGGTGGGACGGTCGGCCGAGTCGGCAGGGCCAGCACCACGACCGGTAGGACGTTTCGTACCCGCGGGGGCACCGAAAGGGGAAGATCACGTGGGGTTGGATCCAGGACTGCGCCGGCTGGCGCTGGGCACGCTGCTGGCCGCGTACCCGGGACCGGTCCCGCCGGACTGGGCGGTCGACCTGCTGGCCGACGGGCTGGCCGGGCACACCCTGTTCGGCAGAAACGTGCACGACCCCGCGCAGGTGGCGGCGAGCACCGCAGCGCTGCGCGCCGGTCGGCCGGACGCGCTGATCGCCATCGACGAGGAGGGCGGCGACGTGACCCGGCTGGCACACGCCACCGGCAGCCCGTACCCCGGAAACGCCGCCCTGGGGGCGATCGGCGACGTGGCGCTCACCCGACGGGTCTACCAGTCGATCGGCGCCGAGCTGGCCGCGCTCGGCATCACCGTCAACCTCGCCCCCACTGTCGACGTCAACACCGCCGACGACAACCCGGTGATCGGCACCCGGTCCTTCGGCGCGGACCCGGTGCGGGTGGCCGCCCACTCGGCCGCCGCCGTGGCCGGGTTGCAGGCCGCTGGCGTGGCCGCCTGCGCCAAGCACTTCCCCGGGCACGGCGCCACCGTCACCGACTCCCACCACGAACTGCCCACCGTGGACGCTCCGCTGAGCCTGCTCCGCCAGCGGGACCTGCCGCCGTTCGCGGCCGTGGTCGCCGCCGGGGCGCGCGCCGTGATGACCGCGCACATCCGGGTGCCGGCGCTCACCGGCGCCGACCCGGCCACCTTCAGCCGAGCCGTCCTGGTCGACCTGCTGCGCGCCGAGTACGGCTTCACCGGCACCGTCATCACCGACGCGCTGGAGATGAAGGGTGCCGCGGTGGCCGCCGGCGGGGTCGGGCCGGCTGCCGTCCGGGCGCTGAGCGCGGGCGCCGACCTGCTCTGCATCGGCGCGACTGTCGACGCCGAACTGGTCGAGCGGGTGGCCGCCGAGATCGTCGACGCGCTCGCCGACGGCCGACTGGCGAGGGCGCGGGTCGAGGAGGCGGCCGGTCGCGCCGCCGACCTCGCCGCCTGGACCCGGGCTTCCGGCGGGTCGCCGGCCACCGGCGACACCGAGCTGGGGTACGCGGCAGCGCGCCGGGCGATCCGGGTGGACGGCCTGCTCACCGGCCTGGGCCAGCCACTGGTGGTGCAGCTGCACACCGAGTCGACGATCGCCGAGGGCCGGGTGCCGTGGGGCCTCGGTCCGCACCTGGACGGGGTGCCGGAGATCCGGGTGATCGCCACCGAAACCGACCCGGCCACCCTGCGCGAGTTGGCCGGTGACCGTCCCATCGTGCTGGTCGGGCGGCACCTGCACCGGCTGCCCGGCGGCCCGGAGCTGATCGCCGGCCTGGCGGCCCAGCACCCGGTGACCGTGGTGGAGATGGGCTGGCCGGCGCAGTGGCGGCCGACGGGCGTACGCGCCTTCGTCACCACCTACGGCGCGAGCCACGCCAACGGTCGGGCGGCGGCCGAGGCGCTCGGCCTGGCCGGCTGAGCCAGACGTTCTCCGGCCGGGCCCTCGGGCTCGGCCGGATGGCGCGCCCCCGCGCCTCGGCGAAGTGTCCACAGTCACTCGTCGCCACCTCTTGAACATGTTCAATATCCGCCTAGTCTGATGACGTCGGTAGTTGAACACGTTCAAGAAGGGCGTCCACATGGACATCAAGGTCTGGATGTACCTGATCTACCTCGCGGTCAGCGTCGGCCTGACCATCTGGGTGGCTCGATCACTGGCCCGCAACGGGCAGGTCTTCCTGGAGGAGGTGTTCGCCGAGGAACGGCTCGCCCGAGCGGTCAACAGCCTCCTGGTGGTCGGCTTCTATCTGCTCAACCTCGGCTACGTCACGGTGGCGATGAAGCACTCCGACCCGGTGGATTCGACAAGCCAGGCCATGGAAGAGCTGTCCCTCAAGATCGGCTTGGTGCTGCTGGTGCTCGGCGCGCTGCACTTCTTCAACGTCTTCGCCCTCGGCCGCTACCGCCGAAACCGGCTCCGCCAGCTCGCCACCCACCCCCCGCTCGCCCCGATCGGCCGACTCCCCGTCCCGTCCACCCCACCCGGAGCGCAGCTGGTCGGCGCGTACCCGACCGGACCTCAGCCGACCGGCGCACACCCCGCAGGACCCCAGCCGGCTGGCCCGCAACCAGGCGCCGGCCCGACGCACAACCCACCGACCCGATGACCGTGCCCCCGACCGGTGGCGTCGGTCGGCTCCCGGATCCCACCGCTCACTCCGGCGGTGGGATCCGGGGGTTCACCGTCCTGTTCGACGCGGCCTGCCCGCTCTGCCGTGCCGCACGCCGCTGGTTGACGTCCCGCGCCCAGCTCGTACCCCTGGAGTTCGTGCCGGCCGGGTCCGCCGAGGCCCGGCGGCGTTTCCCCGGCCTGGACCACGACGCCACGCTGCGGGACCTCACCGTCATCGCCGACACCGGCGAGGTGTACGCGGGCGACGGCGCCTGGTTCGCCTGCCTCTGGGCGCTGGCCGACCATCGTTCCACGGCCGAGCGGCTGGCCCGACCGCACCTGCTGCCGCTCGCCCGGCAGACGGTGGCCGCCGCGTCGGCGATCAGGGAGCGGATCCGCGACCCGCGGGCCGAGCCGACCGACGAACCGGCGGGATACGGTGATCCCGATGACCGAGCAGCCTGCGCAGACGACCACTGCGGGTGACCCAGCCACCGCCCGGGGCGAGCAGACCCGGCAGCTGATCCGGGACACCGCGATGCGGCTGTTTCGCGAACGCGGCTACGCCCAGACCACCATGCGGGCGATCGCGCAGGAGGCCGGCGTGTCCGTCGGCAACGCCTACTACTACTTCGGTTCCAAGGACCACCTGATTCAGGAGTTCTACGCCCAGTCCCAGGTCGAGCACCGGGCCTCCGCGCAGCCCGTGCTCGACCGGGAGGAGGCGTTCGGTCCCCGGCTCGCCGGGGTGCTGCATGCGGGAATCGACGTGTTGACGCCCTCACACGGATTCGCAGCCACCTTCTTCAAGACAGCGGCGGAGCCCACCTCCCCGTTGAGCCCCTTCTCCGCGGAGTCCTCCGGCCCTCGACAGGCGGCCATCGACCTCTTCGGCGAGGTGTTGGCCGGCTCCACGGCCAAGGTCGACGCCGAGCTGCGCCCCCAACTGCCCGAGCTGCTCTGGCTCGCGTACATGGGCGTGGTCCTCTACTGGGTGCACGACCGATCGCCGGGCCAGACCAAGACCCGCCAACTGATCGACGGGGCCGTACCACTCATCGACCGGCTCGTGGCGCTGTCCCGGCTCCGGGTCCTGCGGCCGGTGACCCGACAGGCGCTCGACCTGATTCGCACGCTCCGTCACTGATCCGGCCGACACCGTCGGTCGGCGAAGAAGCAGGTCAAGTCCACTTTTCGACACTCCGAATCGACAGCTTGAACCTTGCTCAGAGCCTGTTCGATACGTAGCGTGATCGACATGTAGCGACCCGCCCCGGCGGGGCCGCTACACCCGGAACCGGGGCCTGGGGGGAGGTTGCGGACCGTGGATCCGGCCCGGGATCCACGGTCCGCGCCCAATGCCACTCAGCGCGGATAGACCCCGTACGCGCGCCAGCCCCGGTCCGGAAACCCGGCCGCTTCGGCGACCCGGGCCGAGGCGTGATTGTCCCGCTCGTGCAGGTACGTGGGCACCGCCCCTTCGTCGAGCACCCGCCGGGCCGCCTGGGCCACCAGTCGGCGGGCGAGGCCGCGCCGCTGGGCCGCCGACACGGTGCCGACGGCCAACTCGTGCCCGTACGCGTCGTGCCGTTTGATCCCGGCACCGGCCAGGTAGGCGCCGTCCGGGTCACGGACCACCAGCACCGGCCGGTCGAAGAGTCGCAGCCACGGCGGCAGCCCGGGGGCGGTCGGCTCGGTCCACTCCCCCACATCGGGCAGCGGCGCGGGGGCCCGGCTCCACCGGAAGGGCCCGTCGTGCACGCAGAATTCGGGCCGGCCGACGGCCTCCGGCAGCGCGGCGAGCAGCCGATCCGGCGTACGGCGAATCAACGCGCGGATCGCCGCCACCCGGTCCGGCGCCACCGAGAGCACGGCGCTCCGCCCGGTGTCCACGGCGAGCGCGGGGCGTAGCCGGCCGTCCCAGGCCGGTTCGGCCCGCCGCTGCGAGGCGACCACGTGCAAGCCCGGCCCGGCCGGCCACTGGCCGAGCCAGCTGGCCAGGTGCAGGTGAAGTCGCCGGTCGAGCATGCGCACCTCCCCGTCCCCCGACCCGTCGTGGATCACCGTACGCCGGACGGCAGGGCCGGGCGCAGGATACGTCAGGGCTGAGTGGGCCGGGGGTGCGGGAACCAGGGGCACGAATCGACCGTCATATGTATTTCCATACCTGGACACCTTTCTTTGGGACGGTTAACGCATGCCGATTCAGCCGAGCGACCACTACCAGCAGGACCCCGAGCGACTCTGGCGGGCGGCGGAGGCCGTTGGCGGCAATCCGCCCCAGCCGCGCTACCGCACCCCTCGGACAATCGGCGGAGCCCTGTCGTGGGCCGGGCTGAACAAGCTGGCCGCCGGCAGTTCCAGTCGACACCGCCTGAACACCCACTGACGCGCCGACGTTCGCGCTCGGAGCGACACACCGGAGAGGTCCAGCGGCTGCTTTCGCACACCTGTCGGGTAATTTCTTGTGGTCCGCCATCCCGGCCAACGACAGGAGAAGCTCCGCGCATGGGCAAGAAGACGATCCACGTCTCCGACTTCACCGGCACGGTTCTGCAGCAGGACGACGAGGTGGTCCGCGTCGTCGTGCTGGAGCACCCGGACCTGGTCGCCGGGCCCGTGCAGTTGGACGCCACCCCGGGCGAGGTGGAGAACATCGACGACGCCGCGCTGGACGTGGCGGTGGTGGAGATCCACGACCGCCACGGTGGCGGCGAGCCCCGCCGGGTGGTGTTGACCGCCAGCGAGTTCGACGCGATGGCCACCGACATGCCGATGGCGCAGCTGTTGAAGACGGCCGAGCGGGTTCGCCCACCCAAGGCCCGCAAGGGCGCCGAAAAGATCGACTACGGCACGCTGGAGCACGCCGGAAAGCCACACCGGGGCCGGGTCACCGAGGAGGAGGCCCGGTTGGTGCGCGAGCAACTCGACGAGGTCAACAAGCGCCTCGCCGACGCGGGCGTACGCCAGATCGACCCAGCCGATCCGGAGCACGCCCTGCGTTACGGCTTTCCTGAGGCGTCCTGACCCCGGGTTCTCACTTCTTTCCGACGGCGGCAGCGAGGGCGGCGGCCAGGTCGGCCTCGACCGTCGCCTTGGCCAGCCCGAGGTTGGTGAGCACGCCGGCGCCGTCCTCCTGCTCCAGCAGGGCGAGCAGGATGTGCTCGGTGCCGATGTAGTTGTGCCCGAGGCGCAGCGCCTCCCGGAAGGTCAGCTCCAACGCCTTCTTGCCCCGCCCGTCGTACGGGATGAGGTCCGGCACCTGCTCGGCCCGCGGTGGGAGGACGGCACCGACCGCCTCCCGTACCGCCTCGGGGGTGGCGCCGCGACCAGCCATCACCCGGGCGGCCAGCCCCTCCGGCTCGGCCAGCAGGCCCAGCACAAGGTGCTCGGGGCCGATCTCGGCGTTGCCGCTGGCCCGGGCCTCCTCCTGGGATGCGACCACCACGTTGCGGGCTCGGGGGGTGAACCGGCCGAAGCCGGCGTTGGGGTCGAGCGCGGCCGTGTCTGTCGCCTTCGGCACGAAGCGCTTCTGGGCGGCCTGCTTGGTGACCCCCATGCTGCGGCCGATGTCGGTCCAGGAGGCCCCCGACCGCCGGGCCTGATCGACGAAGTGCCCGATCAGGTGATCGGCAACCTCGCCGAGGTGATCGGCGGCGATGACCGCGTCGGTGAGCTGGTCGAGCGCATCGGTGTGCGCCGTCTTGATCGCCTGGATCAGGTCGTCGAGCTTGACGGTGTTGCTCATCTGAAGAGGTTCGGTCATGCGTCAACCATAAGTTGACGGGCCCCTACCGTCAACCTAAAGTTGACGAAGTGATCCGTCCGGCCCGGCGTACGTCGCCAGGCGGGCCGCAGCCGCCCCAACTCCGTCGCACCGGGGGCCCGGCCGGGTCCGTTGGCCCGGATACGGTGGGCTCCGGTCGAGCGCGGTCACCGGCGGGAAGGGCGGTCATGCGACTGCATGTGGGGTGCGCGATGTGGAGCCACCGGTCGTGGTCCGGCCACCGGCTGCCGCCGACGGAGCGCCTGCGGCACTACGCCAGCTGGTGCGACGCCGTGGAGGGCAACACGACGTTCTACGCGACCCCGGCCCGGGACACCGTGGCCTCCTGGGCCGCCCAGACGGATCCGGACTTCCGGTTCGTCCTCAAACTTCCCAAGGTCATCACGCACGAACGCCGACTCACCGACGTCGGCGAACCGCTGCGTGCCTTCCTGGACGCCATCGAACCGCTCGGCCCGCGCGTCCACGCCCTCTGGATCCAACTGCCCGGCTCGTTCGCGCCCGCCGACGTCCCGGCCCTGGGCCGTTTCCTGGAGCAGCTCCCGCGGTCCCACCGGTACGCGGTGGAGGTCCGCCATCAGGCGTTCTTCACCGACGAGCGCGCGGCCCGACTGCTCGGGGCGACCCTCGCCGCCGCGTCCGCCGAGTGGATCCCCTTCGACACGACCGCCTTCTTCGCCAGCCCGCCGACCAGCGACGCGGAGCGGGACGCCTGGACCAAGAAGCCCCGCGTGCCACTCCGGTCCCGCGCGCTGACCGACCGGCCGATCGTCCGCTACCTCGGGCGCGACGACTCGACGCGCACGGTCGAGGGATGGCAACGCTGGGTCGACCTGACCGTCACCTGGCTACGCGAGGGACGCTCACCGACCATGTTCATCCACACCCCGGACAACGCCGACGCGCCCGCGCTCGCCCGCCGGTTCCACGACGAGGTACGGGCACGCGTACCCGCGCTCGACCCGTTGCCGGAGCCGATCCCGGTCGAGCCGCTGACATTGTTCTGACGTGGACGGTCAACCCTGCTGTTCGAGCAGGTCGTCGAGGTGGGCCGCCGTGCTGATCAGCGACAGATGACTGAACGCCTGCGGGAAGTTGCCGATCTGCTCACCGGTCGGCGCGATCTCCTCGGAGTAGAGGCCGAGCGGGTTGCTGTAGGTGAGCATCTTCTCGAAGGTCAACCGGGCGTCGTCGAGCCGGCCGGCCAGGGCGAGCGCCTGGACGTACCAGAAGGTGCACATGTTGAAGGTGCCCTCGGCGCCGGTAAGGCCGTCCGGCGAGGCGCTCGGGTCGTAGCGGTAGACCAGGCTGTCAGAGACCAGGCCGGTGTCCATCGCCCGCAACGTCGACTCCCACATCGGGTCGGTCGGTGAGATGAAGTTCAGCCCCGGCATCGCCAGCAGCGACGCGTCCAGGATGTCGGAACCGTAGTGCTGCACGAATGCGCGTCGTTCCTGGTTGAACCCCCGCGTCATCACCTGCTCGTAGATGGCGTCACGTTCGGCGGACCAGCGGGCGATGTCGCCGGGGCGACCCCGACGTCGTGCGATGCGGATGGCCCGGTCCAGCGCGACCCAGGACAACACCCGACCGTAGGTGAAGTTCTGCCGACCGGACCGGGTCTCCCAGATACCGTCCTCGGGCTGGTCCCAGTGCTCACAGAGCCAGTCCATCAACCCCGCCGTCTTGCGCCACCCCTCGTACGGCGCAATCAGCCCGTTGCGATCCGCGAGTTCCAACGAGACGAGCGCCTCGCCGTAGATGTCGAGTTGCAGTTGGCCCGCCGCGTCGTTGCCGATCCGTACCGGCGCGGATCCGCGGTACCCTCCAGGTGAGCCAGCACCTCCTCGGGGAGGTCCGGTGAGCCGTCGATCCGGTACATGATCTGCAGCGGCAGGTCGCCGTCGCGGGCGTCGCGAATGCGCGCGTCGAGCCAGAGCAGATACTTCTGGGCCTCGTCGGTGAAGCCCAGGCACAGCAGCGCGTGCACGGAGAAGGACGCGTCCCGGATCCAGGTGTAGCGGTAGTCCCAGTTCCGCTGCCCGCCGATCTGCTCGGGCAGGCCCGCGGTGGGCGCGGCCACCAGGGCGCCGGTCGGGGCGTACGTCATCAGCTTGAGGGTCATCGCCGATCGCTCGACCACCTCCCTCCAGCGGCCCTTGTAGCGGGAACCGCCCACCCACCGCCGCCAGAAGTCGCGGGTCTCGGCGAGCAGTTCGCACGCCTCCTCGGTGGTCAGCGCGCGGGGCGCGTGGGGGCGGGCCGTCTCCAGGACCACCCCACTGATGTCGCCCGCGTGCAGGTTGAACGACGCGGACACGCCGTCGGCGTCGCGCCGGACATCCCTCGCGTCGAACTCGCGTAGCGAGCCCTTGAAGGCGGCCAGGGTCAGGGTCATCGTCGGACTCCGGAAGACGTCACCCTCGGGGTGCACCTCCAGCTCGTACGGATCGCGTCCGTAGTTGAACCGTGGGTGGCAGTGGAAACGGAACCGCATGCTTCCCCGGACCATCCGGACCAGCCGGATCAGCCGGTGCTGGTCGGTGGCCTGCGCGCCGGTGACGGGCATGAAGTCCAACAGCTAACCCACACCGTCGGCGCTGTGGAAGCGGGTGATCAGGATCGGCGTACCGGGCAGGTAGAGCTGCTTGCTCGTGTAGTCGACGCCGTCCGGCGAGAGCTGGAAGTGGCCACCGTTGCGGCGGTCCAGCAGCGCGCCGAAGACGCTCGGGGAGTCGAAGCGGGGCGCGCAGAACCAGTCGACAGTGCCGTCCGTGCTGATCAGCGCCGCGGTCTGTAGATCACCGATCAGACCGTGGTTCTCGACTGCCGGGTAGCTGTCCACGCTGTCCCCCGCCACTCGTACTGGCAATGGCGGCGTTCTACCCGGGTACCGGCGAAAGATGCGGCCCGCGCGGGGGCGGGCGCGAGGAGCGTCAGTGGGCGGGATTCGGCGTGTGCGGGAGTTTGCCGAGTTGGCGCCAGTTCGTCTCGGCGACATCGACACCGTAGTGCTTGGCGGCGGCGAGGATGTTCTGGAAGGCCAGGTCGCGATCCTCGTCGGTGACGCCCTGCACCTGGTCGAACCGGGCGATGGCGTTGCGGACGTGGCCCGCGTCGGTCATCGGTTCCTTGCGTTTCCCAGGGAACGCGAAGACGCTCTCCGGCAGCTCGCGCTTGTCCTTGTCCGACAGGGTGCCGTGCTTCTCGTGGGGCTTCCAGGTCGACCTCATCGCCCAGCAATACCCGAGTGCGGTCCGGCAGCACCTCCGAAGCCGACATTTTCCGAAACTACGGCTGTCAGAAATAGCCGGGGCCAGGCCCGTGCCGGCCTGGCCCCGGGGTCTGGTCGGTCAGCTACGCAGCGTCCACTGCTGGTTCGTGCCACCGTTGCAGGACCAGAGGATGACCTTGGTGCCGTTGGCGGTGGCGGCGCCATTGGCGTCGAGGCAGAGCCCGGACTGGGCGTTCGTGACGGTGCCGTTGCTGTTGACGTTCCACTGCTGGTTGAGCCCACCGTGGCAGTCCCAGATGATGACCGCTGTGCCGTTGGCAGTGCCAGCCCCGGAGGCGTCCAGGCACTTGTTGCCGTACACGGTCAGTTGCTTGCTGGCGGTCTGGGTCCATCGCTGGTTGGTGCCGCTGGAGCAGTCCCAGAGTTGCGTCTGGGTGCCGTTGGTAGTCGAGGAGTTGGGCACCTCGACACAGCGACCGGACTGGCCACCCACGAGTTGTCCGGCACCCGTACCGGTGCCGCCGCCCTGCTGCTGCCGGACGATCGCTGTCGACTCGGCCGACCGGTTGCCCTGTGCGTCGACGACGTAGAGCCGGTACTCGCCCTGGGTGGTCGGCACGGCGATGGACGTGGCGGTGCCGGCCGCCCGGGTCATCGTCGCCCCGGCGGTGAAGGTGGTCGTGCCGTACGGAGCCAACCAGACCGATTTGGTGGCGTCGCCGAGGCTCCGGATCGGGATCGACGCGGTGGCACTGGCGACGAAGGTGCTGGCCGGCAGCACATAGTTCGGTGCGGAGAAACTGCTCGCCGGGATGATGTCCCGGTACGCGTCCTCAAGGCCGGAATTCGCGGCGATGCCGTAGGCCGTCGCCGGCCAGACATAGTCGGAGGAGACGATGATGTCGTTGACCGTGCTGTTCGGCAGATTCTTGTTCGAGACCTTGTTGATGGGGCCGTAGATCTGCGTGATGCTCAGATCGTGTTTCCGCCCGAAGTCGTCTGAATTGATCATCCAGGTGACGTTCTTGTCGATACTCAGCACGTTGTCGCGGAACGTGATGAACGCCGACCCCTCGTCCGGGTGCAGTCCGTACTTGTGCCCCGACGGAACACCCTGGAGATAGTTGTTGGTGATCGTGGTCCCAGGCTGGCTGCCGAGCGTGTAGATGGGAGCCGTGTCACTGAGCCGCTGGACCGTGTCAATGATGTGGTTGTAGCTGATGGTGTTGTTTCTCGCCGTTGTGGTCGGTCGGTTCGGCACGATCGAGCCGGACGACCCGTCGAAGTTCCACCAGCCCCAGCCGAGGGTGATGCCGGACCACGGGGCCTTCTCGATCCGGTTGCGCTGGATGGTGAGGGTGTCGGCGAAGTACGCCGAGATGGGGCTGTGCCCGTTGAACAGGACCGCGCTGTCGTAGAGGTAGTTGTTCTTGATGTCGATGTTCTTCGGTAGCCCCTCGACCGACGCGGAGTACTTCTCCCGGTTGGTCGACGTACCGTCCCCGATGTAGACGTGCTGAGGATGGCCGACGCTGATGGCGGACCCGGCGATGTCGTTGGTGGCGTTCCCGATCAACTGGGTGCTCTGCACGTCGTTGACCATGTTGATTCCGTCAGCGCCGGTGTGCTCGACCCGGTTGCGTTGCAGCAGGAGGCCGTCGGCGTTCTGGATCTGGATGATGCCGGGGGTGACGTCCACGTTGCGGTAGTAGTAGACGTGGAAGTTGCCCTTCGCGTACACCTGCGCGCCGAGATTGCCCTGCTGCGCCTGCTTGAAGGACGAGCCGGCGACGTTGAACAGGTTCCAGTCCGAGTGCCGCACCGTCAGACCGGAAAAGGTGATGTTGCGGGCATGGCTGGTCGTCGAGGTGCCGGCGACCCGGAGCACTGTGGTGACGTTGTTCGGGGCGTAGACCGTCGCGGTCGACATGTTCTCGGCGCTGGCCTTGTAGTAGTAGACCGTCTTGGTGCCCTTGTCGAAATAGAACTCACCTGGCGCGTCCAGGAACTCGTACGCGTTCATGAGCTTGTGGGTGCCGCCGACCTGGGCGTTGCCGTTGAACGCGCCCTGCGCGATGGCCGCCCCTGGTTGCTGAAAGAGCGCGACCCGGTTCGCGCCGTCGGAGCTCGTGGTCACCTGGCGAACGCCCACGATGGCGGTGGTCCAGGTCGTACCCGTCTCGATCTCGATGTCGTCCTGGTTGCGCGGAACGGCGGGGAAGTCGTTGAGGCTGTACTTGGCGCCGTCGCACTGCGAGCCCGACTCCCAGGCCCACGCGGCCTGGTTGGCAGTGATGTTGTACGTCCCGTAGCAGCCCGCCGAGCTGATCGTCTTCGACGCCATGTACGCGCGCTTGTCGTTGACGTAGAGCGCCCGCAGCTTGTTGGCGCGGTCGAGCGGCGCCTTCCAGATGTTGCCGCTGTGCTGGGTCCACCCGGTCACCGGGACGCCACCGTCGAGGACTGGCTTCTCATTGGGGTAGGCCTCGTAGCTGACCCGGAATCCGTTGGTGCCGGAGTCGCTCGCCCCGAATTCGACAGTGCTGGTCACCGGATAGGTCCCACCACGGAGATAGACGTTGATGTCGCCGGTCATGCTCGCGTTTATCGTCCGAACGACGTCGCGCGCCCGTTGGATCGTCTTGAACGGGGACTGCAGCGTGCCGGGGTTGGCGTCGTTACCGTCCGGGGCGACGTAGTAGGTCGCCTGGGCCGCGGCCGAGGCCGGCAGCTGGTTTGTCATCACCGCCGGCAGGGTGGCGGCGACAAGCGCCGCCACCGCGAACAATGACATTCGAGCGGTGGATATGGCTGACTTCACGTCCGTTCCTCTCACTGGTCGTCGATGTGGTGCCCAAAGTGCGTATCGAGCGACGAGTACGGAACAGCGACGCCACTAAGGGCCGGCGGGGACTTCCGTCGCCCCGACCGCACTCTTTGTTAACCGCCCCGAAATTCTTACTGGGAGCGTAGGTCACACGTCTGACCAATGCAACCGGCAATTGGGGGGCGTCTATGTATAAATGCCGTCGGATCGGGCAGATCAACCATGCCGCCCGCACACCCCCGCTTGCGTCGTCCGACGAATCCGGGGCGACGGGGCGGCCTTGCGGCTCTCGTCGCCGAGGCCAGCGACTACTCGCACGCCCAGGGAGGCCAACCAGTCGCCGCCAGCCGGGCCCGTCCGAGTGACGGCCGGGACCTGCGACAACCACGGCCATCAGAAGCAGCCGGTCCAGGGGGCGCAGGTAGTGCGTTGCTCCTTTGGAGCTGAATCGTTTACGACATCACCGCTGCGGGGTCCCCTCGCGCGGTTCGTCTCGACACCACCGCCAGGGGACCCCTCGCCTGATTCGTTTACGGCATCAACTCCAAAGGCACCGCAACTACTGGACCGGCCCACGCTGGCGGTCACGAACGACCCACCGGCTGCCCCGGGTCGGGCCGCCGCATCAACCGCGCCCCCTGAAGATCCCGAATCACGTCACCGATCTGAGCCGGGAGCTGGACGCGGACCGGGACAGCACGATGAGGCCCGGGGCCGGTCAGCTGATGGAGAAGTCCGCCAGCCGCAGCGGGGAGTCGAACACCAGGTACACGTCGTGGGTGCCGACAGTTCGGGCCAACTCGGTGCTGGTGCTGACGTACCGGTAGTCGTCGCCGGTGCTGGGCACGGTGGCCGTGCCGAGCAGCCGGCCGGTGGGCGAGCCCAACCGGATCTGGATGGTGCCGGTGCCCGCGCCGGCCCTGGCGACCTTCGCGGTGAAGGTACGCGCGTCCGGACGCAGCGCGGAACCGTCGAAGGAGATCCACTGACCGGCTGCGGTGGCACCGACCGCCGTACCGCTGGGCTTCGTCTCGTCGACCAGCCGGACCCCCGCGTACCTGTCGAAGTTCTCCGCCCTGGTGGGCCGGGACAGGTCCCGGGCCGGGATCGTCTCGCCACGGACCCGGACCGCGGCGCGGGCCCGGATGTCCTCGGCGGACGCCCCGACCATCAGGTCGTGCACTGACGACTCGACCACCCACCGGCTCCGGGTGACGTCCCAGTGCGCCAGGTCCGCGGCGGGCAGGCGCAGGGTCACCGTACGGGTCTGCCCGGGCGCGAGTTTCACCTGCTGGAACGCCTTGAGCTGGCGGATCGGGGTGGTGTCCCGCGAGGTGCGCTGGTGGGTGTAGAGCTGGACGACCTCGGTCCCGGCCCGGCTGCCGACGTTTGTCACGTCGACACTGGCCGTGATGGTGCCGTCGGCCGCCACCGGCTGGGCACCGGTACGCAGCTGGCCGTACCGGAAACGGGTGTACGACAGCCCGTGGCCGAACGGGTAGAGCGGCTTCGCGGTGCTGTACAGGTAGGTCTGCCGGGACGAGATGATGTCGTACTCCAGCAGGTCCGGCGGCAGTTGCGAGTCCGAGCGGTACCAGGTCTGGGTGAGCCGGCCGGACGGGTTGCGGTCGCCGAAGAGGACGTCGGCGATGGCGTGACCGGTCTCCGCACCGGCGTGGGTGGTCCAGACGATGGCCGGTACGTGCTCCTGCTCCCACCTGATGGTGACCGGGTAGCTGGTCTGGAGCACGAGCACGGTCCGCGGGTTAGCTCTGGCCACGGCTTTGACCAGCGCCTCCTGGCCGGCGCTGAGCGCCGTGGAGGTCCGGTCGTGCGCCTCACGGCCGTTGATGAACGGGTTGCTGCCGACCACCAGCACGGCGGTGTCGGCCGCCTTGGCCGCCGCCACGGCCCGGTCGATTCCGCTGCTGATCACCTCGCGACTGAAGTGGGTCGCGGCGGCCGGGGTCGATGCGCCGAGCTTGAGGGCGCCGTCGTCGCCCACCGTCAGGTACGTGTCCGCGCCGAACCAGCTCTCCTTGGTTTCGTAGCCGACGTAGCGCAGCACCACCGTCCCGTCGGCCTGCGGCTCCAGCTTGAACTGCTGCTGGACGTACCAGCCGTTCGGCTGCTCGTCACGGGTGACGAACGGCCCCCAGTTGTAGCCGAGGTAGCGGCCATTGGCGGCGTTGCGCAGCGTCACCACATCCTGCCCCCAGTCGACCACGTCGAACTGGGCGACGAGTGCCGGGGTCGCGCCGGTCCCGAGGACCGGGTTGGCGTCGGTGGTGCCGGTGGCCGAGACGTACCGCCCGGTCGACACGTCCTTCAGCGCGATCCGGTCCGCACCGTCGAGCCCGCTCACGCTGGCCTTGGCGCCCAGCCGTTCGCGGATGCCGTCCAGCGCCGTCACCTGGTATGGCAGGTCGCCGCCGTACCAGTCCGAGTAGAGGGTGTCGGCCAGCGGGCCGAGCACCGCCACCTTGCGGGTCCGAGCGGGGTTCAGCGGTAGCGCCTGCCGCTCGTTCTTCAGCAGCACCATCGCCTCGCCGGCGGCCTGCCGGGCCAACCGCTGGTGGTCGGGGCTGTTGATGACGTCCGGGGTGATGCCGCCGTACCGGCCGCCGCCCGGGTCGAACTCACCCAGCCGGAATCGGACGTTCAGGATCTCGCGGATCCGGGCGTCGATGTCCCGCTCGGTGAGCAGGCCGGTGGCGAGCGCCTGCTTGATGGCGGTGATGGTGGGCTGCGCGTTGGTGTCGTCGGTGATGAAGCTGTTGAGGCCGGCCTTGATGATCGCGGCGTTCCCCTCGGCCTGGGTCGGGTAGTACCCCTGGGAGGTGACCAGGTTGTTCGGCGCCCAGGCGTCGGTGACGTTCATCAGCGGCTGGTCGGTCCAGTCGCGTACCACCGTGGCCAGGTCCGGGTCCACCGTGGCCGGACGTCCGTTGACCAGGTTGTACGCGGCCATCATCCCGGTCGCCGCGTCGGCGGCGATGGCCGGTTTGAAGGCGGCCCGGTCGTACTCGTTGAGCACCCGAGGCGGGACGTTCGAGGAGGTCACGTCGCGCCGGACCTCGTTGTTGTAGGCCAGGTAGTGCTTGAGGGTCGGTGCGCTCTTCAGGTGGTTCGGGTCACCGCCGGTCATTCCCGAGCCGTACGCGGTGGAGATCGCGGCGGTGAGCAGCGGATCCTCCGAGTAGCCCTCCTCGTTGCGGCCCCACCGGGGGTCGCGCAGCAGGTTGACCACCGGCGCCCAGAGGTTCAGCCCCCAGACCCGGGGGTTCTGCGCGTGGTAGCCGCGCGCCTCGTCGCCGACGGCCGAACCGACCTGCTGGATCAGGTCGGTGTTCCAGGTGCTCGCCATGCCCACCGGCTGTGGGAAGACGGTGCCGCGAGCCTTGACCACCGCGCCGTTGTTGTCGATGTCGGTGGACCAGGCCACCCCGTGCAGCGCTTCGGTGCCGGTCTTGAACAGGCCGATGCCCAGCCGGGGAATGGCCGGCTGGTACTGGTGCAGCCAGGAGATCTTCTCGTCCTGGGTGAGGCGGCCGAGCAGGTCGTCGACTCGGGCGTTCACGGGTAGGCGGGGATCTCGGAACGGGTAGGTGGGCTCGGCCAGCGCGGTGCCGGGAACGGCCGGTAGGGCTAGCAGGGCGAGCGCGAGCGCGGTGATGCCGCGCCGAAGGCGCCAGTTCCGCATGCGGTTCTCCTCATGTCGTACGACAGACGCCCAGCGGGCGCCGAGACCGGCGTGACCAGGCTCGACACCCGGCTGACGGGCCTGAACGACGAATCGTCGAAGCGCTTCGACGACCCGGCCGCGTCACCACGGCCATGATTGTTGTGGTCCGCGAACTATAGATGCGCGCCAATGAGTCGGCAATACCGGCTGGCTCGCCGTCGTGACGCCGGCCCTCGACGCGCCCATCGCGTCACCGGCCACCGACTGAGCGGCAGCCCGCGCGAATCAGCGCGGTTTCAGCGCCCTTTCAGGCCGCTCAATACGTTCGCGGCATGACAAGCAAACGTTCCACGCGCACCCGGCGCGGGACCGCCGTGCTGGCGATGATCGCGGTCACGGCGGCAGGCGTGCTCTTCGGCGAGCCCGCGTCGGCCGATCCCGTCCCCGTCCTCGTCCCGCAGGCGGAATTCGTCCAGTGGCACCGACTGCACCCGAACGCCACGACCGAACAGGCACAGACCCAGCTCACCGCACGCCAGCAGCTGCTCGACGACGCGCTGACCGCGTTCGACCTGCTGCTGCCCGAACAGGACCTGCTGCTCAAGTCCGTCGACATCCTGCTCGGCACACCCGGCGGCGACACCCGGACCTCGCCAGAGATCAACGGCCTGGTCGGATCAGTGATCGGCAGGACGGTCGAACCGTGGGACTCCCGCGAGGAACCCGCATCCGGCGCGCTACGGACCGCCCAGTGGCTGCGCGGCCGCGATGACGCTCTCGCCAGGGTGTGGTCCGCGGTCCGGCAGGCGGCGGCCGTCAGCGCGCCCGTCGCTGGACGCGCAGATCCTCGCCCAGGTCAAAGCGTTGCGCGACGAGGTGCGGGCCCTCGGCGACGAGATGCGGGCCAGCTTCGCGCGGGTCGAGGCGCAGATCAACACGGTGTACGCGAACATGATGGCCCAGTTCGACAAGCTGAACGCGGCGATCGCCGGCAACACCGCGCAGATCACCCTCGTCCAGCAGCAGGTCGCCCAACTCGGTCTGCGCCTGGAGGACATCGCCGCCACCGTGCTGGCCGCGATCGGCGACGCCACCCTGCACGACGCCCGCGCCGACATCAACAGGTACCTCGGCTACCTGGAGAACTTCGGTCAACCCATCCCGACGTACAACGAGTTCGTCGGCCCGGAGAACGAATTCCACCTGACCTCGACGCAACTGGCCAGTGGTGCCGCCTTCGTGGTGCCCGCTACCGACGCCGACAACCCGGCGATCGACCCGACCACCGTCCTGAACAGCTTCGGCGAGGCCCGCTCGATCAACTACCTGGCCCGGGTCGCCAGCGGACGTGACCCGTCGATGGTCGAACCGTCGACGCCGGTCGGCAACCCGACGGTGTGGAACCTTGGCGCGCAGGCGTACGCCATGTTGATGCTGCAGAACCCGACGTACGCCGCCCAGCTGTCGACCGCGCTCGCCGCCTTTCGGACCAACGAGATCCAGGTCCGCTATGAGCCCGACGGCAATGGCGTTCAGGTGAAGACGCTCAAGAACTACGACCTGTTCTGGGACACCGACAAGCCGCTCGCCCCGGCGCCGGCGAAGGCCGACGAGGCGACGGTGCCCTCGTGTAGCGGCAGCAGGCAGATCGACCGGCCCAGCAACGTCCGCTACGACCTGATGTCGAACGTGGTGCGGGCACTCCAGTACGCGTACACCCCGCGCCTCGACGAGCCACCCGCCGGCGTGCGGGAGTTGCCCGAGGTCGGCTACTGCTACACACCGAGCTGGGTGCACACCCGGACGACGGGCTACGGCACCGGGGTGGTTCGCTACTACGGCAAGCTGCGGTTGCAGATCCACAGCCGGTTCCGGCTGAACTCGGCCGCGGCCTGGCAGAACTCGCGGACCGCCGACTACACCTGGCCCGACGAGCAGGTCTACCAGATCGACTGCGAGCGGTTCAACTGCGACAGCGAGACCACCCCTGAGCAGGGCCTGACCCAGAAGTGGCCGTCCGGCCGGTACGCCTTCGCGAGCGCCGCGACGGCGGTGAACAACACCGCGCTGGACACCACGCTGACGCCGACCCTGCGCGGTTTCCTCCAGGCCCGGCAGAAGCTGATGTACGACCGGGTTCGGGAGAAGAGCACCCAGGTCAGCGGTCCGGTGCCCACCGCCCTGAAGAAGGTGAACACGACGGCGCGGCTGCTCCAGGCGTACACCCGGTTGGGTCTGCCCAACGCCCTCGACTCGGACGACGTGTTGTCCGCGAACCTGTTCGGCCAGTACCAGATTCCGGTGAACATGCCGACCGACGCCAAGATCGGCAATGCCTACGCCAGGGCGAGCGGGAACTACGCCCTCTGCGGGCCCTCCCCGTGCGCGCTCGACCCCAGCCGGCCGCTGCGCGACCAGGTCAGCCTCAAGGTGCCCTGCGAGCCCGCTGTCGACTCGTCCAACCTGCCCGGTGACCCGCTCGGCGACTGTCTGATCACCAGCGCGCGGTCCCGCGCCAACGCGCTGCTGCAGCGGTACGAGGTCTGGGCGGACCAGATGACCGCCAGTCTGCACCGCGAGCGGGTGCCGTGGCTGAACGACACCCTCACCGGCCTGCGCATCACCGCCCGCCTGACCCATCCCAACTGACACAGCGTTGCCGGCGCCTGCGGGCGCCGGGCCCCCCCCCCCCCCCCCCAA